>NZ_JBHEVB010000005.1:0-256525 GCF_041925195.1 Flintibacter porci | reverse complement strand
GCTGGCCCAAGGTGATTACTGTCAGACCATTTACTCTCCCATTCTAACAGCTTCAGCTTTGAGATGGAAAAAGACGCGGCTGGCTGCCGCGCCTTAAACCGTAACTATATTGTAGGAGGTTATTACATCATGGAGATCAAAACCGTCTGGTCGGTGTACTTCAGCGCCACCGGCACCACCGAGAAGGTGGTCACCACCCTGGCCAAGACTGTGGCCCAGGAGCTGGGCGCTCAGTACCAGACCTTTAGCTTCAACCTGCCCAAGAGCCGGGAGGACGAGCTCACCTTCGGCCCCGACGACCTGGTGGTCATGGGCGTGCCCGTCTACGCCGGACGGGTGCCCAACCTGCTGCTGCCCTATGTGCGGGACAAGGTGAAGGGCAATGGCGCCCTGGCCATCCCTGTGGTGCTCTACGGCAACCGCAACTTTGACGACGGCCTGATGGAGCTGAAAAATGTCATGCGTGACAACGGCTTCATGCCGGTTGCCGCCGGCGCCTTCGTGGGCGAGCACTCCTTCTCCACCATTCTGGGCGCGGGCCGTCCCGATGCCGACGACATGGCCCTGGTGGACGAGCTGGCCCACAAGGCCGCTGAGAAGGTGAAAGGTCTCACCGAAGCCCCCACCCAGGCGGTGGAGGTGGAGGGCTGCGACCCCATCCGCCCCTACTACACCCCCCGGGACCGCCACGGCGAGCCCATCAAGGACTTTTTGAAGGCCAAGCCCAAGACTGACCTGGACAAGTGCGTCAAGTGTGGTCTGTGCGCCCGGCTGTGCCCCATGGGCTCCATCGACCCCAACGACGTATCCAATGTGGTGGGCAAGTGCATCAAGTGCTGCGCCTGCGTGAAGAAGTGCCCCAAGGGCGCCAAGTACTTCGATCACGAGGGCTACCTCTACCACCAGCATGAGCTGGAGGACCAGTACGCCGGACGGCGTGCCCCCAGCAAGATTTTCCTGTGAGCGGTTACATACCGGGCCAGGGCGCACCCAGCGCCCTGGCCTTTGCCAAATCCCAGCTGTGCGAGGCCTGCCACCTCCTCTACCAGCGGGGCTATGTGGCCAGCAACGACGGGAACCTCTCCCTGCGCCTGGAGGACGGCCGCTTTCTCATCACCCCCTCCGGGGTGAGCAAGGGCCGCATCACCCCCGAGATGCTGGTGGTGTGCGACGGGGAGGGCCGTGTCTTAGAGGGGAACCGGCACCCCTCCTCCGAGGCTCCCATGCACTGGGCGGTCTACGCCGCCCGTCCCGACGTGGGTGCGGTGGTCCACGCCCACCCAGCCGCTGCCACCGCCTTTGCCGCCTGCCGCCGTCCCCTGGATATCCCCTACCTCACCGAGGTGGTCAGCGGTCTGGGCCCCATCCCGGTGGCCCCCTACGCCCTGCCCTCCACCCCGGAGGTGCCGGAAAGTATCCTGCCCTTTGTCCATGACCACAACGGGGTGCTGCTGGCCAACCACGGTGCCCTCACCTGGGGGAGCGACCTGTGGAGCGCCTTTGACCGCATGGAACAGCTGGAGCACACGGCAAAGATCTATTTGAACATCGCCCTGCTGGGGGAGGGTGTCCCCCTGACTGAGCAGCAGGTAGAGGCTATCCGGGGCCTGTCGGAGCACTACCGCACCCTGGCCCAGCCCCGAACAAAGGAGGAACCCCATGACTGACCTTCCGGAAAATGTCCGCCTTAGCCCCGACGGGACCGGCGTCATCATTTTGGACCAGACCCAGCTGCCCGCACGCCGGGTCTTTCTCACCCTGACCACTGCCAGGGAGATGTACGAGGCCATCCACGCCCTGCGGGTGCGGGGCGCCCCTGCCATCGGGGTGTGCGCAGGTATGTGCCTGTCCGCCCTGGCCCATCAGCGCCCCCAGATGGAGCGCCCCGCTTTTGACACTTGGCTGCGGGAGCAGGCGGACTATCTTGCCTCCTCCCGGCCCACGGCGGTGAATCTGTCCTGGGCACTGCGGCGCATGACCGCCCTGCTGGAGCTGCCCCTCCCCCTGCCGGAGCTTCTGGACCGGCTGGAGGCGGAGGCTCTGGCCATCCAAGCAGAGGACATGGACATGTGCGAGAAAATTTCCCGCTACGGTCTCTCTCTGCTCCACCCGGGAGACGGAGTGCTCACCCACTGCAACGCCGGGCCTCTGGCCACCTCCTGCTACGGCACCGGACAGGGTCCCCTCCACCTGGCAGCCAAAGAGGGCTTCCCCCTAAAGATCTTTGCCGACGAGACCCGCCCTCTCCTCCAGGGAGCTCGACTCACCGCCTATGAGCTCCAGCAGGCGGGGGCAGACGTCACCCTCATCTGTGACAACATGGCCTCCCTGGTGATGAAAAACGGCTGGGTGCAGGCCTGCATGGTGGGCTGCGACCGGGTGGCCGCCAACGGGGACACCGCCAACAAGATTGGCACCAGCGGTGTGGCTATCCTGGCCCACCACTACCACATCCCCTTCTACGTGCTGGGCCCCACCTCTACCATCGACTTAAGCTGCCCCACCGGGGCAGATATCCCTATCGAGGAGCGCAGCGGAGAGGAGATCCGCTCTCTCTTTTATAAAGAGCCCCAGGCTCCGGCAGGAATAACGTGCTATAACCCCGCCTTCGACGTCACCGATCACACCCTCATCACCGCCATTATTACCGAAAAGGGGATCTGCCGTCCCCCCTACACCCAGTCTCTGGCAGTTCTGTTTTGATCTTTGATTTTAAATTAAAATAGGAGGTCCTCATTATGCAGCGCAAACCCTTTGGACAGACCCGGGATGGCCAGGCCGTGGAGATCATCACCCTGGACAACGACCAGCTCTCCTGCACCTTCCTCACCTACGGCGCTACCCTCGTCTCCCTGAATGTTCCGGACAAGGAGGGCAAGATGGTGGATGTGGCCCTGGGCTATGATACTCTGGATGCCTATGAGAGCCAGGATAAATACCTGGGCGCCACCGTGGGCCGCTATGCCAACCGCATTGCCGCCGGCCGCTTCACCCTGGACGGTGTGGAATACACCCTGGCTGTCAACGACGGAGACAACCATCTCCACGGCGGCCCCACCGGTTTCTCCACCCGGGTATGGCAGGCTGACGAGGTGCCCAATGGGGTCCGCTTCACCTACCACAGCCAGGACATGGAGGAGGGCTTCCCCGGCGCCCTCACCGCCCAGGTGACCTATACCCTGGAGGACACCGCTCTGGTGGCCCACTATCAGGCCACCACCGACCGCCCCACCGTCTGCAACCTCACCAACCACACCTACTTTAACCTCAACGGCCACAACAGCGGCACCGTGCTGGACCACACACTGGTCCTCCACGCCGCCCACTACACCCCCGTGGTCCCCGGCAGCATCCCCACCGGAAAGATCGAAGAGGTAGCGGGCACTCCCATGGACTTCCTCTATCCCCACACCATCGGCCAGCGCATCGACCGTCTCTTCCCTCAGCTGCTGCACTGCGGCGGCTACGACCACAACTGGGTCATTGACGGCCCCATGGGCACCCTCCGTCCCGCCGCCCGGCTGGTGGGCGACAAGAGCGGCATCACCATGGAGGTGGAGACCACCCTGCCCGGCGTTCAGTGCTACGCAGCCAACTTCCTGGCCGGCTGCCCCACCGGCAAGGGCGGCGTCACCTACCACAACCGGGAGGGCGTGTGTCTGGAGACTCAGTTCTACCCCGACAGCCCCAACCACCCCAATTTCCCCTCCTGCGTGCTGCGCCCGGGTGAAACCTGGGACCACACCACCGTGTTCCGTTTCTCCAAGTAAGCAAACAGCCTCCCGGCTAAGCCGGGAGGCTGTTCTTTTATTCTGTTTATCTGCGGCGGCGTCCGCTGTAACGGCCCCGCCGGCTGGCGCCTGCACCGGCATAGCGGCGGCGCTTGCTGAAAACGAAGATCCGCAGCAGCAGAGCCACCACGGCCACCACAACGATCACCAGCAGCAGCTTGACCCACCAGTTCTGGAAGAACTTCTGGATGCGGTCCAGGCGGTAGAGAAGCTCCGAGCGCTCCACCGAGCTGTCGGCGATCAGATCCAGGGTGCCGTACTCTTCGCCCTGATATTTCAGTACCATGGTACCCAGTACCTGGCCCTGCTCCACCGGAGCTTCCACGGTGTCGTTGAAGAGGTTAATGACCTTCTCCATCTCGTCCACCTTCACGTCCTTGGGCAGGGTGCGGGCGATGGAGCCCGAGGGCCGCACCATCACCTGGTCGCTCTGGGTAGACAGGGTGACATTCACCTTGGCCACTACCTCACTGTCCTCTGAAATGACGGTGCGCTGGAAATTCTCAAAGCCCCAGTTCAGCAGCTGGATGGTATCATAGAACTGCGCCACCACCTCTGTGCCATCGGCCAGGGTAACTTTTTCCGGTTCACCCATGACCACGGAGATGAGGTAGGTGTCCCCCTTCTTGGCGGTCTCCACCAGGCACTTGCCTGCCTCGTCGGTGCTGCCCGTCTTGCCGCCGGTACCAGGCGCATAGAGGTAGCCGGTGTACGTCCAGTTGGAGGTAAGGGCGTTGGTATTGCGCACGGTGCGCTGCTCGCTGAGGTTGGTGGCAGGGATGGTGTAGTTGGGGCTGGTGACGATCTTCTGGAACAGGTCGTACTCCATGGCCGCCTTCATAAAGAGCGTGATGTCATAGGGCGTGGTGTAGTGGTCCGGGTCATGGAAGCCGTGGGGATTGGCAAAGTGGGTGTTCTCGCATCCCAGCTCCTTGGCCTTGTCGTTCATCATGCCCACAAAGGTGTCGATGTCACCGCCCACCGTCTCGGCCAGAATTTGGGCGGCCTCATTGGCCGAGGGGAGCAGCAGGCAGTACAGAAGCTGCTCCACCGTCAGCACCTCTCCAGCCTTGATGTTTGCCGTAGAGCTGCCCTTGGGGATAGTGGCGGCCGTGGCAGAGGCTGTGATCTGGGTCTGGGCGGTAAGCTTGCCCGACTCAATGGCCTCCAGGGTAAGCAGGGCGGTCATCACCTTGGTGATGCTGGCGGGGTAGACCTTGTCGTGGCCGCCTACCTCGTAAAGGATCTCGTCGTAGTTGGCGTCCACCAGGATGGCGTTCTTGCCGTGAAACTCCGGCGGCTCCAGTGCCAGGGACTGGAAGGGCAGCAGCAGGGTGGTCATTATGGAGACCACCAGCACCAGGGCAAAAAGGCGATATTTTTTCATGGGAAATTCTCCATATGTATGATATAATATAGGTTCAGAGGGTCCGGCACCCCCATCGTCCGGGTTCTTCTCAATGACAGATAAATTTATTATAGCAAACCAATCACGCCGCCGCAAGCGGAAGGAGCGGAAAAAATGGCTGGTATTTCCCGGTATGAGGCCGCGGCTCTTGGACTCACCGCCGCCTTTGTTTTCTTCACCGCGGGCTGGTTTTTTGCCAGCCGCACCGCAAGTGACCCCTACACGGTCACCGTCCAGCACAGCCAGAGCACCGCAGTCTCCTCCGCGGAGCAGACACAGACCGGGGAGAGCAGCCAGCCCGAAAGCCTTCTGGAGGGGGAGCGCATCCCGGTAAACACCGCCGACTTGTATGAGCTGGACCGCCTGCCCGGCATCGGTCCCACCAAGGCCCAGGCCATCGTGGACTACCGCACCGAGCACGGTCCCTTCCAGAGCGCAGAGCAGCTGCTGGAGGTCTCCGGCATTGGCGAAGCCACCCTGGAGGGGCTTTTGGACTATATCACCTTAGATTGACAAGGGAGCTTTATCATATGGCAAAAATATTAGTGGTGGACGACGAGCGCGTCCTGGTGAAGGGAATCACCTTCAACTTAAAAAATGAGGGCTATCAGGTGGAGACCGGCTACGACGGTGAGGAGGCGGTGGAGCTGGCCCGGGAGGGCAAGTTCGACCTCATTATCCTGGACCTGATGATGCCCAAGATCGACGGGCTCCAGGCCTGCATGCGTATCCGGGAGTTTTCCAACGTGCCCATTATCATGCTCACCGCCCGCAGCGAGGACACCGACAAAATCATCGGCTTTGAGTGCGGCGCGGACGACTATATCACAAAGCCCTTCAACATTCTGGAGCTGAAGGCACGGGTGCGTGCTCTGCTGCGCCGCTCGGGCGCGGCGGTCCAGCACCAGGCGGCCGGCCAGCTCACCGTGGGCCACATCCGTCTGGATCCCAACGAGCGCTCCGCCTGGAAGGACGGGGTGAGCGTGGACCTTACCGCCAAGGAATTTGACCTGATGGAGCTTCTCATGCGCAACCCCGGCCGAGTGTACAGCCGGGAGAACCTGCTCAACGTGGTGTGGGGCTATGAGTATATCGGGGACTACCGCACGGTGGACGTCCATGTGCGGCGGCTGCGGGAAAAACTGGAGCTGGATCCGGCCAACCCCCAGTATATCCGCACCAAGTGGGGGGTGGGCTACTATCTCAGCAGCCACCCCGAACAAAAGAAATGATTCCAGGAAAGGAGGGGCCGCCCCTTGGATAGCCGAACCCCGGGCAAGGCCCAGCAGAAGATCCCCTTCTTCTCCCGGCTGCAGGTCAAATACGCCATGAGCTATCTGGCCATTCTGGCGGTGGTGCTGGTGCTGCTGAACACCTACCCTCTCATCGCCTCCCAGAACCTGCTCTTCTCCTCCAAGCGGGACTCCCTGAAAAATCAGGCCGCGGTGATGGCCTCCGCCCTCATGGAGCTGGAGTCCCTCAATGCCGACCAGGTGGCCAGGGTCATGAATATGCTGGACAGCACCGGCCTGAGCCGGGTGCTGGTCACCGATCCCTCCGGTCTCATTCTCTACGACAGTCTGGCCCAGTCCAACTCGGAGGAGGAGTCCGAAGGCAGCCAGCCAGACGCTCAGCCGGAGGAGGAATACCGCTACGCCCTGTTTCAGGAGGTGGTACTGGCTCTGGAGGGAAATGACGTGGTCTACTCTCAGTATCAGGATGGCCGCTTTCTCTCCACCGCCGCCTGTCCCATCGTCTACCGCGGCATGACCATCGGCGCCATCTACCTCACCGAGGAGGACACCACCCAGGGCGCTCTTCTGATGAATCTGCAGCAGAACCTGCGCTCTATCTCTCTGGTGCTGGTGGCCATCGCCCTGACCATTAGTTTTCTATTTTCCAAAGTGCTCACCTCCCGCATCGGCGCTCTGCTGGGCGCCATCCGCATCGTGGGTGAAGGGGAGTACGGCCACCGTCTCCAGCCCTCGGGCAAGGACGAACTGGCCCATCTGGCCGAGGAATTCAACCAGCTCACCGACCGTCTCCAGACCACAGAGGAGATCCGCCGCCGCTTTGTCTCTGACGCCTCCCATGAGCTCAAGACCCCGCTGGCCTCCATCCGCCTTCTGGCCGACTCCATCCTGCAAAACCAGGAGATGGACGCGGAGACGGTGCGGGACTTTGTGGGAGACATTGGCGACGAGGCCGAGCGCCTCACCCGTATCACCGAGCACCTGCTGGCCCTCACCCGGCTGGACAGCCTGCCGGTGGGCGAGACACAGATCGTGGACATGGCCCAGGTGGCCCAGCGGGCTATCAACATGCTCACCCCGGTGGCCGAGGCTGCCGACGTGACGGTGGAGGCCAACTGGAAACCCGGCTGCACCCTGCGGTGTACCGAGGACGACCTGTACCAGATCTGCTTTAACCTCATCGAAAACGCCATCAAGTATAACTTCCCCGGCGGCCGAGTCTTTGTCACCGTGCGCCGGGATGGGGACCAGGTGCTGCTGGAGGTAGCCGACACCGGCGTTGGTATTCCGGAGGACGAGCTGCCCAAGGTCTTTAACCGCTTCTACCGGGTGGACAAGGCACGCTCCCGGGCTGCCGGCGGCACCGGTCTTGGGCTGTCCATCGTGCGGGACACGGTGCGCCGCCACGGCGGCTGGGTCACCGCCCAGCGCCGCCAGAGCGAAGGCAGCGTGTTCACCGTGGGCTTTCCCTGCGAGACCCCCGAGGTGGGAGGTGACTTCTCATGAGGCGTGTCTTTGTTCTGCTGCTGGTCCTGCTGCTGACCCTGTCCGGTTGTAAAACCAGCTCGAAAAACGGCGGCTATCAGCTTTATTTCCGGGTGGATCCGGAAACCTCCACCCACGGCGCGGCCATTGCGGGCCAGAACTACCCCGGCAGAGAGGAACCCGGTGTGGAAGAGCTCTTCGCCGCTCTCATGGCCGGTCCCACTCAAAATGGACTGGTCTCTCCCTTCCCGCAAGGCGTGACACTGATCAGCTGGGAGCTGTCCGACGGCCTTCTCACCCTGAATCTCTCGGAGCAGTACGGCGGTCTGGCCGACGTATCCCTTGCCCTGGCCGACTACTGTCTGGTCCTCACCATGAGCCAGATCGCCGGGGTGGATTCGGTGCAGATCCAGTCCGACGGCCACACCTACCACTCCCGCAGCCACCAGACCATGACCTCCCAGGAAGCAGTGCTGGATCCTGCGTGGCTCCCCCAGGAGACCTCTTGACAAATGGTCCAAATCTCGTTACCCTTATACATTATCAGTTGAATGTGATAAAGCGCCCGGAAACGGGCTTGAAGAACAGAAAGAAGGAGTTTCCATGAGCAACTATCAGATCGCCACTGAATGCCTCCACGCCGGCTATCGTCCCGGCAACGGGGAGCCCCGCAACTTCCCCATCGTCCAGTCCACCACCTTCCGCTATGAGACCAGCGAGGAGATGGGCAAGCTGTTCGATCTGGAGGCCAGCGGCTACTTCTACACCCGCCTGCAGAACCCCACCAACGATACCGTGGCGGCCAAGATCGCCGCTCTGGAGGGCGGCAGCGCCGCCATGCTCCTCTCCTCCGGCCAGGCGGCCAACTTCTATGCTATCTTCAACATCGCCGGCTGCGGCGACCACGTGATCTCCTCCACCTCCATCTACGGCGGCACCTTTAACCTGTTCGCCGTCACCATGAAGCGTATGGGCATTGAGTTCACCTTTGTGGACCCCGAGTGCTCCGAGGAGGAGCTCAACGCCGCTTTCCGGCCCAACACCAAGGCAGTCTTCGGCGAGACCATCGCCAACCCCGCCCTCACCATCCTGGACATTGAGAAGTTTGCCAAGGCTGCCCACGCTCACGGCGTGCCCCTGATCATGGACAACACCTTTGCCACTCCGGTGAACTGCCGTCCCTTCGAGTGGGGCTGCGACATCGTCACCCACTCCACCACCAAGTACATGGACGGCCACGCCCTCACCGTGGGCGGCGCCATTGTGGACAGCGGCAAGTTTGATTGGAACGCCCACGCCGACAAGTTCCCCGGCCTCACCACCCCCGACGAGAGCTACCACGGCGTCACCTACACCGAGCGTTTCGGTCTGGAGGGCGCCTTCATCACCAAGGCCACCGTGCAGCTCATGCGTGACCTGGGCTCCATCCCCTCCCCCAACAACTGCTTCCTGCTGAACATCGGTCTGGAGACCCTTCCTCTGCGGATGAAAAAGCACTGCGAGAACGCTCAGGCTGTGGCCGAGTATCTCCAGAGCCACGAGAAGATCGCCTGGGTGCAGTATGCCGGGCTGCCCGGAGACAAGTACCACGAGCGCGCCCAGAAGTATCTGCCCAACGGCACCTGCGGCGTGGTCATCTTCGGCGTGAAGGGCGGCCGTGCCGCGGCTGAGAAGTTCATGGCCGGGCTGAAGCTGGCCTCCATCGCCACCCACGTGGCTGACGCCAAGACCTGCGTGCTCCATCCCGCCTCCTCCACTCACCGTCAGATGACCGACGAGGAGCTGGCTGCCGCCGGTGTCTCTCCCGACCTGGTACGCTTCTCCGTTGGCATTGAGGATGCCAAGGACATCATCGCTGACCTGGAGCAGGCCCTGGCCAACGTGTAAAACATCTATAAACCGGGCCCGGGCGGCTCTGCCGCCCGGGCTTTTTCAGATCGGAGGTATCTCTATGGCAGGCGAAACCGTACTGCTCTATAACTGCTCCGGCCCACAGTGGAGCAAGCTGCGCCAGGTATTTGTGATGCAGAAGCTGCGCATGAAGGAGGTGGAGCCCGGCCAGTATGGCCTTCCCCTCGCCCAGGTGCTGGAGGGCAGCGGAGAATCCGCAGGAGTGGAGGAGGAATTTTCCGACCCCATGCTGGTGTTCTGCTCCCTTACCGGTCCTCAGCTGGACCGCCTGCTGGGCGCCATGAAGCGCGCCAAACTGCCCCCCATTCCCCTGAAAGCGGTGCTTACCCCCACCAACCGGGACTGGACCTCCCAGCAGCTGTGGCAGGAGCTGCGCTGGGAACATCAGGCCATGCAGGAGCGGCAGGGCAAATAATTTCTCCGCGAAAAAAGCATTGACAAATCGCGCCTTCCGCCCTATAATGATAAGGCGGTTTTCAATAGACCGCCTGTTTGCGGCTGTGCTGGAATTGGTAGACTGGCAAGCTTGAGGTGCTTGTGTCCGGACGGGCGTACGGGTTCGACTCCCGTCAGCCGCACCAGTTAGAAAAGACGACTTGTTTCGACAAGTCGTCTTTTCTTTGGCCCTTTTGGGTGGTAGCATTTGCCACCGGATTGAGAGAGAAGGAGTTTGCACGATGAGCCAAAACAAGCCCGCAGAAAACAAAATGGGCACCATGCCGGTCAACCGGCTGCTGTTGTCCATGTCCATCCCCATCATGATCTCTATGCTGGTCCAGGCACTGTACAACGTAGTAGACAGTATCTTCGTGGCCCAGCTCAGTGAGGACGCCCTGAACGCTGTCTCCCTGGCCTTTCCCATTCAGAACCTGATGATTTCCGTGGCAGTAGGTACCGGCGTAGGTATCAACGCCCTGCTGTCCAAGAGTTTGGGCGAAAAGCGTCAGGACCGGGCCAATGCCGCCGCCATGAACGGCCTGTTTCTGGCTGCGGTCAGCTACCTGGTCTTTATGCTCATCGGTCTGACCTGCTCCCGGCTGTTCTTTGCCATCCAGACGGACAAGCAGGCCATCGTAGACTATGGCGAGAGCTACATGTTCATCGTGTGCGTACTGTCGGTGGGCATGTTCTTCCAAATCACCTTTGAGCGTATCCTCCAGGCCACCGGCCGTACCCTGTACACCATGTTCACCCAGGCTTTGGGCGCCATCATCAACATCGTACTGGACCCCATCCTGATCTTCGGTCTGTTCGGTCTGCCCCGCATGGAGGTGGCCGGCGCCGCCTTGGCTACCGTACTGGGCCAGATCATTGCCGCCCTTGTCTCGGTGGTCATCAACGCCACCCGCAACCCCGACGTACAGCTGAGCCTGAAGGGCTTCCGCCCCCAGGCCTCCATCATCGGCCACATCTACGCCGTGGGCGTTCCCTCCATCATCATGTCCTCCATCGGCTCGGTGATGGTCTTCGGCATGAACAAGATCCTGATCGCCTTCACCACCACCGCTACCGCGGTTTTCGGTGTATACTTCAAGCTCCAGTCCTTTGTGTTCATGCCTGTGTTTGGTCTTAACAACGGCATGGTGCCCATTGTGGCCTACAACTACGGCGCCCGCCGCCCTGACCGCATCAAGCGCACCGTCAAGCTCAGCGTCATCTACGCCGTGTCCATCATGTTCATCGGCCTGCTGATTTTCCAGTTCCTGCCCAATGTGCTGCTGGATCTGTTCCGCTCCGAACAGGACACCGGCGATATGCTCACCATCGGTGTGCCCGCTCTGCGGATCATCTCCCTGAGCTTCCTGTTTGCCGGATTTGCCATCGTCTGCTCCTCCGTATTCCAGGCTCTGGGCCACGGCGTGCTCAGCCTGGTGGTATCGGTCGTGCGTCAGCTGATGGTACTGCTGCCTGTAGCTTTCCTTCTGTCCCGCATCGGTGGGTTGGCCGTCGTCTGGTGGGCCTTCCCCATTGCGGAGCTGTTCTCCGTAGGCCTGTCTGCCCTGTTCCTGCGCCGGGTCTACCGCAAGGAGATCCACCCTCTGGAGATGTAAAAAAAGTCCCGGAAGCAATCGCTTCCGGGACTTTTTTATTTAAAGATAAGCAATGACCTGAGCCATCATCATAAAGTGGGCAATGGAGCCCAGGAGGATGAATACATGGAAAATCTCGTGGCAGCCAAAGCGGGGGTTGCTGCGCCCGGGCCACTTCACCGCATAGAGCACACCGCCCACCGTGTATAAAACTCCGCCCAGAATGAGCCAGAACATACCCAGCCCAGGCATCCGCTGGGACAGAGGAACGATGGCGAACAGGGCCAGCCATCCCATCACCAGGTAGATGACGCTGGTGAGCCACCGGGGGATATCCAGCTTGGCGATGGTAAGCACCACGCCGGCCACAGCCAGGCCCCAGATGGCAATAAGCATGGGCAGTCCGCCATCTTCCCGCAGCACCGTGAGGCATACGGGGGTGTAGCTGCCGGCAATGAGCAGATAAATGGAGCAGTGGTCATATTTACGCAGGGCAATGCGCTTGGAACGGGTGGTATTCACACAGTGGTACAGGGTGCTGGCCGTGTACAGGCACACCATAGATAACCCGTAAATCAGAAAGAGCACCAGGTTTCCCCATTTGCCCATCCACGCGGACTGAACGGTGAGAAATACCGTCCCTACCACCGCCAGCGCCGCTCCAATCCCGTGGGTAATCGCTGACCAGGGCCGCAGGCCGTCATAGGGGTCCCGCACCTCTTTCCGCCTCCGGGGACGGGGCACAGAAATCAAAGGTCTGGCCGGAACTGCAGTTTCATGGAACATATCAGACACCTCACAATTAAAGGCATTTGGCGTGGGTCTGTCAAACGCTCTTCTATGTTCCATAGTATAGTCCTCCTCTTCAGCAAAATCAATAAGCAAAATTACTAAATCTAATTTTAAAAATTAGATCATATCATATGCAGAGTTTCCTCCCGTCAGGCACTCCACCCGCACCCGATTCTCCTGTACCAGCACATGCAGTCCGCCTCCCCGCTGGCACTGGCCGGACAGCAGCAGGTCGGCGGCAGGGTCCTCCACCCAGGCGGCAATGGCCCGGCGCAGCGGCCGTGCCCCATAGTCCCGGTGGCTGCCCTTCTTGGCCAGCAGCCGCACCGCGTCCTCCTCTACCTGCATGGTGACCCCCAAACTCTCCAACCGTTTGCCGGTCTCATCCAGCAGCTGCCGGGTAATGGATACCAGTGTCTCCTCCCCCAGGGGATGGAACACCAGAGCGGCGTCCAGACGGTTTAGAAACTCCGGGGCAAAGGTCTGTTTCGCCTCGGAGAGTACCTCCCCCTCCAGGGCTTTCCGGTCACTCTCCGTCCCGCTCCCAAAGCCCAGACGGGTCTTTTGCTGGAAGTGCCGCGCCCCCAGGTTGGAGGTCATCACCAATACGGTATTCCGAAAGTCGGTCTTTCGTCCCTGACTGTCGGTGAGCACTCCCTCCTCCATCACCTGCAGCAGTACCGACCAGATATCCCGGTGGGCCTTCTCCAGCTCGTCCAACAATACCACCGACCAGGGGCTGCGCCGCACCCGCTCGGTAAGCTGTCCTCCCTCCTCGTGACCCACATAGCCGGGGGGCGAGCCGATGAGGCGGGAGACGCTGTGTGCCTCCATATATTCCGACATGTCAAAGCGGATGAGAGCTTCCGAGCTGCCGAACAGGGTCTGGGCCAGACTGCGGCACAGCTGAGTCTTGCCCACGCCGCTGGGACCCAGCAGCAAAAAGCACCCCACCGGCCTTCTGGGGTCCTTCAGCCCCAGCCTTCCCCGGCGTACCGCCCGGGCCACCGTCTTTACCGCCTGCTCCTGGCCCAGCACCGTGCGCTCCAGGGACTGTTCCAGTTCCTCCAGCGCCTTTCGGTCGTGCTGAGTGGGGTCGCTCACCGGTACGCCGGTCCACTGGGACAGCACCGCCCGGATGTGGCTCTCCTCAACAGTTTTCTGGGGATGTCCCTGCCGCCAGCGCTTTTTCCCCGCTTCCAGTTCCTTGCGGAAGTCCCCCTCCGCATCCCGGAGCATGGCCGCCTTTTCAAAATCCTGCTTGCGGATGGCCTGGGTAAGCTGACGCCCCGCCTGGACCGCCCGCTGTTCCAGACGCTGCAGCTCGGGAGGCAGCGTATGGCTGGACAACCGGGCCTGGGAGGCCGCCTCGTCCATCAGGTCGATGGCCTTGTCCGGCAAAAACCGCTCGGGCAGATAGCGAATGGACAGGTCCACCGCCGCCTCCAGAGCCTTGTCCGAGATGGTGATGTGGTGGTGGGCCTCATACCTCCCCCGCAGTCCCCGGAGAATGGCCAGCGTCTGGTCCCGGGTGGGCTGGCGCACCGTGATGGGCTGGAAGCGGCGCTCCAGGGCGGAGTCCTTTTCAATATATTTGCGGTACTCATCCAAGGTGGTGGCGCCGATGACCTGAATCTCTCCCCTGGAGAGGGCAGGTTTCAGGATGTTGGCCGCGTCAATGGCTCCCTCCGCGCTGCCTGCCCCCACGATGGTGTGCAGCTCATCGATGAACAAAATCACATTGCCCGCCCGGCGCACCTCCTGAAGCACGTGCTTGAGCTTCTCCTCAAACTCCCCCCGGTACTTGGTGCCTGCCACCATGGCGGACAGATCCAGGGCGCACACCCGTTTACCCAACAAATGGGCAGGTGCGGTGCCGTCGGCAATGGCCAGAGCCAATCCCTCTACCACCGCGGTTTTGCCTACGCCGGGTTCTCCGATGAGAGCGGGGTTGTTTTTCGTGCGGCGGGAGAGGATTTGGATCAGACGCTCCAGCTCCGCCTCCCGGCCGATCACCGGGTCCAGCTGACCCTGGCCGGCCATGGCGGTAAGGTCCCGGGCACACTGGTCCAGTTGGCGGGTGTCTCCTCCGCTGCGCTCCGGCTCCCGGCTGCGCATGACCCTGGAGATGCTATCCTCGCCTCCCAGGGCGGCGGACAAGCGCTGACTGAGCCGGGCACGGTCCACCCCGCACTCCCCCAGCAGCCGTACAGCTGAACTGGTACTGTCCCGCAGCAGGCCCAGCAGCAGATGCTCCGCATTGACTGCCGGCTGTCCCAGCTTTTTGGCCTCCGCTGCCGCCTGCTGAATGGCCTGGCAGCAGTTGGGGGTCAGCCCCTGGTGGAGAGTGCGCCCGGGCACCCCTGTGCCTACCAGCTGTGCGATACAAACCCGCAGGCGGGGGCTGCCCGCTCCCTCCTCCCGCAGCAGACGGGCGGCAGTGCTGTACTCCTGGCTGGCCAGCCCCAGCAGCAGATGTTCACTGCCTACATAGCTGTGTCCCAGACGGGCGGCGTTCTCCTGGGCCAGACGAATGGCCCCCAGGGCAGTGGATGTAAAACGGCAATCGGCCATATTGATCCCTCCAGATGTTCCATATCCTGGCGCACGTCCCGGAAATATCCGGAAGCCCGCCAGGGTCTTCTCTAACTATGCCCGCTTTTTCAAAAATTAGCATTGCAATTTTGAAAAGATGTGATAGAATGTAGTGTAGAATTTTAGGGAGGTGTTTTCCAATGGCCTATGTCATCAGCGATGCCTGCATCAGCTGTGGTTCCTGCGCCGATGCCTGCCCCGTGGGCGCCATCGCTCAGGGTGCTGACCACTACGAGATCAACGCCGGCGCTTGCCTGGACTGCGGTTCCTGCGCCGATAGCTGCCCCATGAGCGCCATCTCCCAGGGCTGAGCCTCTGTGAGATCAACAGCGCCGGCCATTGGCCGGCGCTGTTTTCATGTTGTTTTGTTGTGTTCCATACGCCTCTCTGCCGGTTTCCCCGGCGAAGAGGCGTATTTTATTTAAGGTATCGGCCATCAGCCCTCCATATGCTTCCCCAGGAACACAGCGATGGACTGGGCCAGCTTGTACTCCACCTCGCCTCCGGTGAGGTTTTCCTCCGGCGCGGTGAATACCACGCTGCCCAGCACATCCCCCTCTGACAAAATGGGGGCCACGGTATCCAGGAAAAACCGTCCCTCCTCGGCGCATAGGGGCACGCCGATCTCGCCAACCTTATGCTGGTAGATCTGCCGGCTCTCCATCAGCCGCTCCAGCTCGGGGGCGATCTGCTTGTCCAGCAGCTCCCGCCGGGGCGCACCGGCCAGGGCGATAATGTTGTCCCGGTCGGTGATCACCGCGATCCTTCCTGTGGTGCGGTTGAGGGTCTCGCACATCTGGGCAGCAAATTCGGTCAGCCCGCCCAGCAGGGAATACTTTTTAAAAATCACACTGCCGTCCCGCTCCGTGTAAATTTCCAGTGGGTCGCCCTCTCGGATTCGCATGGTACGTCGAATTTCTTTTGGTATTACGACACGACCTAAGTCATCGATCCTGCGGACAATACCTGTTGCTTTCATCTATATAATTCCTCCCACGGTGGTTTTTTGGAAACAAAATATAGTATGGACAGGAAAACGGAGGCTATGCGTGGATCATTCACAGGGACCCATTCCCAGCTGCCCATTATTTTTGTACGCATTTGTGCGTCATACAAAGACAAAAAGCTTGACGAACAGGTGAAAAAAACGTAAAATAGTAAACTAGCTGCAAAAGCAGTTTCCATCCTGGCGCAAGCCGGAGAGAGGGGTGGAGCTGGCAGCGAAAATAAAAGAAGGGAAAGAAACATCGTGGAAGAGAAAAAATTCCAACCCTATGTCCCCGCGGACAAGGTGATGCCGGAATTTACCGTGGTTTCCATTGTGTTGGGCGCTATTCTGGCCATCGTCTTTGGCGGCGCCAACGCCTACCTGGGACTGCGCGTAGGCATGACCGTTTCCGCATCCATCCCCGCGGCTGTTATTTCCATGGGCGTCATCCGCAAGATCCTGCGGCGTGATTCCATCCTGGAAAATAACATGGTGCAGACCATCGGCTCCGCCGGTGAGTCCGTGGCCGCCGGTGCCATCTTCACCCTGCCTGCTCTGTTTATGTGGGCCAAGGAAGGCATGGGCAACGCTCCCGGCCTGGTGGAGATCGGCCTGATTGCCCTGTGCGGCGGCGTACTGGGCGTGCTGATGATGATCCCCCTGCGCAGCGCTCTGATCGTCAAGGAGCACGGCGTGCTGGCTTACCCCGAGGGACAGGCCTGCGCCGAGGTTCTGATCGCCGGTGAAGAGGGCGGCGCCAAGGCGTCCACCGTGTTCTCCGGTCTGGGCATTGCTGCCGTCTACAAGTTCATTACTGACGGCCTGAAGATCTTCCCCAGCGAGATCACCTATGATATCTCTGCTTACAAGGGCTCCGGTGTGGGCATCGACGTGCTGCCTGCTCTGGCCGGCGTGGGTTATATCTGCGGCGCCAAGGTATCCTCTTACCTGTTCGCCGGCGGTATCCTGGGCTGGCTGGTCATCATGCCTCTGATGGTTCTGTTCGGCGGCGACGCTGTCATGTTCCCCGTGGTTGACAAAACCATCAACGAACTTGTGGCTGCCAAGGGAGTGTCCGCCCTGTGGAGCAACTACCTGCGCTACATTGGCGCCGGTGCCGTGGCCTGCGGCGGCGTGCTCAGCCTCATCAAGTCTCTGCCTCTGATCGTCCGCACCTTCAAGGACGCCATGGGCGACTACGGTAAGGGCCGTACCGTCAGCACCCTGCGCACCGAGCAGGACCTGTCCATGAAGGTGGTTCTGCTGGGCGTGCTTCTGGTGGCCATCGTTCTGTGGCTGGTTCCTGCTATCCCCCTGAACCTGTTCACCGCCCTGATCGTTATTGTCTTCGGCTTCTTCTTTGCCACCGTGTCCTCCCGGATGGTGGGTCTCATTGGTTCTTCCAATAACCCCGTCTCCGGCATGGCCATTGCTACCCTGCTCATCTCCACTATGCTGCTGAAGGCCACCGGCACCGTTGGCATTGAGGGCATGACCGCTGCCATCGTCATCGGCGGCATCATCTGCGTCATCGCTGCCATCGCCGGCGATACCTCTCAGGACCTGAAGACCGGCTTCCTGGTTGGCGCTACCCCCAAGAAGCAGCAGATCGGCGAGCTGATCGGTGTTGCGGTTTCCTCCGTGGCCATCGGCGCTATCCTGTACCTGCTGAGCATGGCTTGGGGCGGCTACGGCTCCAACGACCTGCCCGCTCCTCAGGCGATGCTGATGAAGATGATCGTCGAGGGCGTTATGGGCGGCAACCTGCCCTGGAACATGGTGTTCGCCGGCGTGTTCATCGCCATCGTGGTAGAGGTGCTGGGCATCCCCGTGCTGCCCTTCGCCATCGGCCTGTATCTGCCCATCTACCTGTCCGTGCCCATGATGCTGGGCGGCGCTCTGCGCTGGTTCCTGGAGAAGCGTAAGTATGCCTCCGAGAAGGACAAGACCAACACCGTGCAGTCCGGCGTGCTGTACTCCTCCGGCCTCATCGCCGGCGAGGGTATCGTGGGCATCCTGCTGGCCGTGCTGGCCATCATCCCCGCTGGCCTGAACGCCAAGGGCGAGACCCTGTATGTCAGCGACAAGATCAACTTCGGCGAGGTCTTCAGCATCGGCAACATCGGCGGTCTCATCTGCTTTGCCGTCATCCTGTTCACCATCTATCTCTTCGCCACCAAGGACAGCAAGAAGAAGTAATTCTTGTTTTTTCCCCAGCCGGGCTGTATACTTTGGTATGCAGCCCGGTTTGGGTTATTATCCATGAGGAGAAACGAAATGGCCAAGAAAAAGAGCGAGAACTATTTGGATTTCATCCCCGTTATCAACCCCAAAAATGACTGGAGCGAGGGCGAGGACGGCGTCGTCACCATCCATATGGTCCACCGGGGCTTCTACGCTACCATCGCCCAGAAGGTCTTCCACACGCCCCGAGTCAGCCACATCAAGCTGGACGAATACGGCAGCTTTCTGTGGAAGCGGATCAACGGCGAACGCACGGTGGGTCAGCTGGCCCAGCAGCTGAAGGAACAGTTCGGCGACCAGGCCGAACCTCTCTATGATCGACTGGTAAAATATATGCAGATCCTGCGCAACAACGAGTTTATCCTGTTTCGCGGAAAGGACAAGGTGAAGGAATGAATACCTTGGAGACCATTCTGGGCATTCTGGCCTTTGCCGTGGTCATCGCGGTGCTGTATGTGTGGGGTCTGAAAAAGAGCTACACCCAAAGCGCCGATCTGGAACGCATTTTGCTCAGTAAAAGTGCGGGAAAGGTGGTAAACTACCTCAAGAAAAATGAGGAGATCACCCTTTCCCAGATGGCCCAGCTCTGCACCGGCGTAAAGGCCGGTCAGTTCTGGTCCCGGCAAAGAGCGATGGTACAAAATCCCAAGACCTTTGCCCCCAAATTAGCCCAATACATGGTGGAACAGCTGCTGCTGGAGAAGGTCTCCAACGGCCGCTACCGCCTGAGGAAATAAATCTGCCACGAGAGGAGTATGCAGCTATGAACGTACTATCCAACCTGGAACCCAAGAGCGTATTCCGCTTCTTTGAATATCTGTGCGCCATTCCCCACGGCTCCCGGAACACCAAGGCCATCAGCGACTACTGTGTGGCCTTCGCCAAGGAGCGCGGCCTGGATCACTATCAGGACCAGGACAATAACATCATCATCATCAAAGAGGCCACTGCCGGCTATGAGAATGCCCCCGCCATCATCCTCCAGGGCCACCTGGACATGGTGTGTGAGAAGGAGCATGACTGCACCAAGGATATGGACAAGGAAGGTCTGGACCTGATGGTGGAGGGCGATTTTGTCACCGCAAAGGGCACCACCCTGGGCGGCGATGACGGCATCGCCGTAGCCATGGCTCTGGCCATTCTGGACGCCAAGGACATCCCCCACCCCCGCCTGGAGGCCGTGTTCACCGTGGACGAGGAGATCGGCATGCTGGGCGCTGTTTCCATGGACGTGTCTCCCCTGAAGGGCCGCCAGCTGCTGAACCTGGACTCCGAGGAAGAGGGCGTGTTCACCGTCAGCTGCGCCGGCGGCAATGTAACCACCTGCCTGCTGCCCATCGCCCGTGCTCCCTTCCAGGGAAGCGCCCTCACCATTACCATCAGCGGCCTGCAGGGCGGCCACTCCGGCACGGAGATCCACAAGGGCCGTGCCAACGCCAACATGCTCATGGGCCGTCTGCTTCAGGCTGTGGCCGCAGCGACTGAAATGCGCATTGTGGCTGTGAACGGCGGTCTGAAGGACAACGCCATTCCCATCAAGACTCAGGCTCAGGTGCTGGTGGCTGACGCCGCCGCTGCCAAGGCCGCCGCCCAGGAGATGGGCGCTCACTTTGCCGCCGAGTACCGGGTCACCGATCCCAACGTAGCCGTATCCGTGGAGGACGCCGGCGAAGGCGAGGCCATGGACGCCGCCTCCACCAAGAAGGTGCTGTGCATGCTCACCTGCCTGCCCAACGGGGTTCAGGTCATGAGCGCCGACATCGCCGGCCTGGTGCAGACCTCTCTGAACCTGGGCATTCTGACCACTGAGGACTCCGTGGTGCGTGCCTCCTTCTGCGTACGCAGCTCGGTGGACTCTCAGAAGGAGATGCTCAAGGCCCGTCTGTCCAGCCTGATGGAGCAGCTGGGCGGCAGCGTGGAGTTCTTCGGCGAGTACTCCGGCTGGGAGTATCTGGCCGACTCCCCCCTGCGTGACCGCCTGGTTGCCGTCTTCCGGGAGCAGTACAGCCGTGAGCCTCGCATCGAGGCCATCCACGCCGGCGTGGAGTGCGGCATTTTCGCCGGCAAGCTGCCCGGCCTGGACTGTGTGTCCATCGGTCCCGACCTGTTTGAGATCCACACGCCCCGGGAGCGCATGAGCATTTCTTCCGTGCAGCGCCTGTGGAATTTCGTCCTGGAAGTATTGAAGCGCAGCAAATAAACTATTTGTAATTGAAAATAGGCAAAAAAACTGGCAGCTCGTTGAGCTGCCAGTTTTTTATTGCCTTAAAACTCCTCTTCTTCCTCTCCCTCCAGGTCAGGACAAAACTGGTCCAGAACTGGACGCACAATCACCTGACCTGCCACACAGGGGAACATCAGTCCGCCCAGCAGGAAATAGGGAATGCTGAAGGGAAGAAATCCGATCGCCAGAACGGCCAGACAGTCGTTGAGCAGAGCGCACATCAGCGCCTGGCCCGGACGGGCAAAGCCCAGAGCAAAGCTCTGCCGCACCGCCTGGCCCAGCGGCATCCCTGAGGCGGCCAGAGGAAAGAGATAGGCCGACATAAGAAGGGACACCACAAACACAAACACAGAAAACACACACGGCAAAAAGAGGATCCAGTTTCCTACCGCCTGGCCCGCATAGAAAAAGCTGGACCACAGGGAGATGACAGGCAGAAGGACCGCCAGGAAGAAGGTGGGATACGAGCGCCAGAAGTTGGCGCGCAAGGACTGCCAGAACTCCCGGACGGTGACGCTGCGGTCCTCCGCCATTCTCCGGGCCATGTGGTTCATGGCCAAAAGCGCGGGGGGCAGGGTGACCAGAGGCACCAGGGAGAGGCAGGTGAGGGCATCCACCTTTACAATGGTCAGCCACTCCCGGGAGAAGATCTCCAGCAATCCGGAGGGACCGGTGCGCTCCTGGCGGCGGCGAAAATCATTGGGATTGAAAAACATCTGGTGCCTCCTTAGTTACGGACCTTGGGCGCCTTGGGCTGGCTTTGCTCGGCGCTCTGTTTTTTCTCCAGGGCCATGAGATCCTCCTGGCGCCATACCCGAGGGGGCAGGCCCTGATATTTGCGGAACACCTTGGAGAAGTACAGCTGGTTTGGATAGCCCACCATACTGGCCACCTCTCCGATGCTCATGTTGGTGTTTCGCATGAGCTCCATGGCCTTGTTCACCCGGTAGCGGGCCAGGTACTCCTGGGGCGTCTGGCCCATGACTTCCTTGAACAGGCGGCTGAAATAGGTGCGGTTGAGACCACAGAAGCTGGCAATCTGTTCGATGCGGATGTCATCCCGGTAGTACTGGTCGATGAAGTGGATGGCCTCCCGGATGTAAAAGCCCTGCTGGGACAGGCCCCGCACCCGCTGCTTGGAGGAGGAGCTGTCGATCAGAGCGTCCAGGAAAAGGTAGAAGTGGGCCATCAGCTTCAGGGACGAGAATTGGGCGTGGTTGGCAATAAACAGCAGCTCATCCTTCACCGGCTGGGACATGTCGGGCTGGATGGGGGTGTAGACCGGCTGGTCCTCCCCCAGCCCGGCCAGGGTCAGCCGGTACTGGGCCTGGACTCCGCCAAATTCCACCCAGGTGTAGGCCCAGGGGTCTTTTTCGTCGGCACAGTAGGTAGTCACCTGGTTGGGGCAGATCAGGAAGCCCTGCCCGGCCCGCAGAGGATAGGTCCGAACGGAGCCGTCCCGCTGCCGCACCTCCAGGTGTCCCTTCCCGGAAATGATGTAGTGGAAGAGGTAGTTGTTGCGCACATGGGGCCCATAGGAATACAGGGACTCGCACTGCTCCCAGCCGAACTGCACCAAAAACAGGTCTACAAAATTTTCATGGGGAAACACAGAAAAGCGTCCCTGGTCCATGGGTCATTCTCCTCTCAAAATGAGTCAAACACGCTCCAGATCAAATTGCAGCGCCTGATACTCCTGCAGGATGGGCAGGGCCAGGCCGCCGTACATCAGCTGATCGCCGCCGTACACTTCGCCGTTGACTTTATAGTCCGCATTGGGGTCCAGTCCCTTCAGCCGCAGCAGGGGACGAATGGGGTTGGCGTGTCCCACCCCCATGACCACGCCCACCAGAGCGCGGCTCTTATCCGGGGAGACATGCATCCAGGCGTTGAAGGCCTCCTGCCGGAAGGGATTGCTGAGGCGGTAGTAGTCGCCCCGCAGCACCAGGTCCCAGCAGCTGCGGAAATGCTGGATCTGGGTGCGGACCTCCTCCATCTCCTCAGAAGTGATCTCGTTGAGGTCCAGCTCATAGCCAAAGGTACCTGCGGCAGCCACTACGCCGCGGGTGTGCATGGAGACGCTGCGGCCGGTCTGGCCGTTGGGCACAGCGGACACATGGGCGCCCACCGCTGCACAGGGATAACAGAAAGAAGTACCATACTGGATGCGCAGGCGCTCGATAGCATCGGTGTTGTCGCTGCACCAGATCTGGGGGGTGTAGTAGAGCATGCCGCAGTCAAAGCGTCCGCCGCCGCCGCTGCACCCCTCGATGAGCACCTGTGGGAACTCCTGATGGAGCATCTCCAGGATCTCGTACACGCCCAGCACATAGCGGTGGTACACCTCGCCCTGGCGCTGGGCGGGAAGGGCGGCGCTCCACACGTCGGTGAGGCTGCGGTTCATATCCCACTTGATGTAGGAGATGGGGGCGCTGTTCAGAGTGGCCCGGAGGTTATCCATAATGTACTGGCGCACCTCGGCCCGGGTCAGATCCAGCACCAGCTGGGAGCGGCCCCGGGTCATGGGACGGCCGGGCACCTGGAAGGCCCAGTCGGGATGGGCCCGGTAGAGGTCGGAGTCCTCATTGACCATCTCCGGCTCCACCCAGAGACCAAACTTCATGCCCATCTCCTCGATGCGGTGGGCCAGGGGGCCCAGGCCGCCGGGAAGCTTAGTCTGGTTCACGTTCCAGTCGCCCAGACCGGCAAAGTCATCATTGCGCTTACCGAACCATCCGTCGTCCATGACCATCATCTCCACGCCCACCTGGCTGGCTGCCTTGGCAATGGAGCAGATCTTCTCTGCGTCAAAGTTAAACAGGGTGGCCTCCCAGTTGTTGATGAGGATGGGCCGGCGCTGGTCCTTCCAGGGACCCCGGCACAGGTTGAGACGGATGGCCCGGTGGAGCTGACGGCTCATGTGGCCCAGTCCCTGGGTGGAGAATACCATGGCCGCCTCCGGGGTGGTAAAGGACTCGCCGGGCTGGAGCTTCCAACGGAAGTGGAAGGGATTGATCCCCAGAGTCAGGCGGGTCTCGTGGAACTGGGTATACTCGGTGTTGGCCTGGAAACTGCCGGAGTAGACCAGAGCCACGCCCCAGCAGCGTCCGGCATCCTCGGTGGTCTCATGGTCACACAGCACCACAAAGGGATTTTGCTGATGGCTGGACGTACCGCGGACGCTGCCTACGGTGTGGACCCCCTGGGTCAGAGGCATCCGAACCGGCTCCCGCTCCCGGGCATAAGCGCCGCCCAGGGTAATGAGGTCGTGCTCACCAACGGGGAAGTCCAAGCATACCGAAGATACCCGCTCCAGCTCCATGGGGCTCTCGCCCCCATTGCGCACCCGTACAGCCCGGGTGATCAGATCGTACTCCTCCAGCACGCCGTACAGCAGTTCAACCTCCAGGCCGGTGCAGCTGTCCCGCAGCTCCACAGACAGGGTCTGGGCGGTCACACCCTCATCGTAGAAGGCGGGCAGCCCCTCCAGGGCATACTTTCCTTCCCGGACGGTGTGGCCCACATAGCGCAGATCCACGGTGCGGCTTCCCTTTCCGCAGGTAGCCTCCACGCTGGGCACACGGAAGTCGCCTACGCCGCAGGAGGAGTATTCCTGAGGCAGGGTAGCCCAGCTGCTCGTCGCAGTAGGCCATGTAGCCGTACTTGCCGGTGGCGTCGTAGATCTTCTGAGAGGCCTCGGTCAGATCATCCCAGGTCCAGTTCTCGTCGGGGTAAGCGACCCCGGCCTGGTCGAACATCTCCTTATTGTACACCAGGCAGACGGTGTCCTTGTCCTTGGGCACGCCGTACATACGGCCGTCGGAGCCCTGGGTGTTGGCAATGGAGATGTCGGAGTAGTGGGAGTAGGTGTCATCGTCATACAGGTCGGTGACGTCGGCCAGCATACCGCTGTCGGCGTACAGCAGGATCTGGTTGGTGTGCATCCAGAAGATGTCAGGCAGGTTGCCGGAGCCGGCGGCGGCCTCCAGCTTGGTCCAGTACTCGTCCCAGCTGGTGACCTGGACCTCGATGGTCACATCGGGATTCTGCTCGTGGTAGGCATCGGCCAGGGCCTGCATGGCCTCGCGCTGGGAGTTGTCCAGATCTGCATGGTCAGCTTGCCGTCGTTGCCGGCGTCGCTGCCGCCGCTGCTTCCGCAGGCGGTAGCGGTGAAGGCCATGGCAGCAGCCATGAGGACGAGGGCGGTTCGTTTCAGATGTTTCATGTTTTTTCTCCTTTCAACACATGGAATGGTGTGGAGGAGGACCGGCTGTATGCCCCTTCCCAGGCACATCGCTGCACCGGATCCGCGCTCCCAGTTCCGCGTACTGCGGTTTTGACGAAATTAGTGTAGCATCTTTCCATATCGGCTGAAAATGGAAGCAAGTTTTTCAAATATGTCCAAAAGCGATTTTAATATTATTTCTGTATATATCAAAATACATTTTGTCATTCTTTGTGCGGATTTCACAACTTTCGTATGGTTTCACAGTTTTAATCGTCAGTTTTTGCCGTTTTAAACAAGGCAACACGCCTAAAAAAACAAATGTGCATCCAGTTCTTCCTGTCATTTTGTCGGGTTCCAAGGATGTGCCGCCCCATAAACTTGTTAATATGTTGTTTTTCCATGTCTTTCATGCCCTTGAAAAGGCCGCGGCAGAGCTCTGCGCATATACGCGTAATGCTCTGCCGCGGCCAAATGGACCCTTATAATTCCAAAATATACCGCTCGTAGCCGTTTACTACCCGGGTCTGCCCATAGCGGCTCTCCCGGGGGATATTTCGTCCGTAATTGAGGTGGGTGTGTCCGTGGAGAAACAGGGCAGGCTGATACTTGTCCAGCAGCTTGTTGAAGGTCTCAAAGCCCGTGTGGCACAGATCGTGGCAGTCCACCATCCCCTTTCCCGGCGCGTGGGTCAGCAGGATGTCAAAGCCCCGCTTGCGCATGATCCGGGGCAGCAGCCGCCACACCCGCCGGTTCATCTCCTTCTCGGTGTACTGGTTGACCCCATTGTTGTAGCGCATAGAGCCTCCCAGGCCCAAAATGCGCAGTCCATTGTATTCATAGAGGTCTCCATCAATGCAGATGCAGCCCAGAGGCGGCTCCTGCTCATAGCGGTCGTCGTGGTTGCCCCGGACATAGAGCACAGGACAGTGTGCAAAGGTGGCCAGAAAAGAGAGGTAGCTGGCCTTCACATCCCCGCAGGAGAGGATCAGGTCAATTCCCTCCAGCTTGTCCGGGGTGTAGTAGTCCCAGAGATACCGGGACTCGCAGTCGGATACTACCAGAATCTTCATGGGTCAACGCTTCCCTCCAGGCCTTGGATTCCCTGGAGCTTCACCAGCTCCTGGGCTTTGAGGGTCAGCTCATCAAAGGCGGGGATGCGCCCTTCCACATAGGCGGACAGCCAGTTCATGGACAGGATCTGATCGGCAGGCAGAGGCGCGTCATCCCCATAGATCACCCGGCCCTGCTGGTCCATCAGCACGCCGTAGAAGGGGTCCAGCCGGTCCTCCCGGATGGCGTCCCGGAGCACGCTTGCCAGTCGGCGGGTGCCGATGGGCAGACGGCGGGAGCACAATACACCTACGATTCCCTGGGTCATGCCCCACCAGTAGCTGATGGCGCTGCTGCCTCGCTCCTCCTGCTTCCAGCTTCCTTCCACCACCCGGCGCACCAGACTGCGGTACAGCCGTCCCCAGTGGCACTGGATCAGCGCCAGGTTGTGCATGCCGTGCATGTCATTGCCGGTATTGGCGGCCAGACGGTCCAGGTGGTCGATATACACGATCCCCTTTTCGTGCAGACGCTCTACGCCGCCGCCTTCCTTCAGGTTGGCCCACTCCAGATAGACCCGGGCGTTGGCGTTGACCATCCGCGCTCCCTGGGCAAAGGCGTTGATGCCGGCGATGCTTCCGTAAGTGGGGTAGTCGGCCACATATCCGATGCGCCCATCCTGGACCAGGGTACCGGCAATGGCTCCCTTGATAAATTTGGCGTCATACAGGCGGGGATAGTAGGTGCGCACCGAGGGGTAGGCGGTGTTCAGCGAACAGTTGAGGATCTTCACGTCCGGATGAAGCACCGCCGCCTTCACGCTGGGCAGCAGCAGCTTGGGGGTGGTGGTGAAGATCATGTCCGCACCCTTTTTCACCGCATCCTCGATGGCCTCATCGGCCTGCTCGTCGGTGAGCACGTTTTCATAGGAGAGGGTGCGCACCTGGTCGCCCATGGTGTTGCCCAGCAGGTAGCGGCCATACTCATGGTTATAGACCCACTTGGAGGTAGCCGCCGAGCCGCCGTGGATAAAGGCGGCGCAGATCTTTCCCGTGGTGGAGAAGGAGAACAGTGGTTTCTTTACCGCGTCCTCCAGCACCAGAGTCGCTCCTGCATTCTCCAGCCGGTTGAGGATCTCAGGGCGGATCTTCACCAGCTCTTTCCCGATCTCCGAGGAGAGCTTGTTGCGGGACTGCTGATAGCCGAAAATTTTCAGATAGACCAGCAGTGCCACCGAAATATACCGCCGGTCGGCGTTATCCCGGTAGCAGGCATCCCGGAACATATAGTAGAAGGAGCGGAAGGCATAAATTTCTTCCGCACTCCACGCCTCCCGGTTGGTGCGGCCCAGAGCCTGGAGCAGCTCCCGGTACTCCCCCGGCCGCTTGAAGACTACAAAATTCAACCCGGTCATCTGGTAGAAATCCAGAAACTCGTAGTAGGCCACCACCTCCGGGTCGTCCGAGGGCTTGGGCAGCAGCCGGGTAACTACACCGGGGATGGAGATGGCGCCGAAGTATTTCAGCACGCTCACCCGCTTGTGGCCCTCCACCACGTAAAAGTGGTTGAGGTACTCCACCGCCTTGATGGGGTCCCGGATGCCCTCCTCCAGGTGGGCCTTGCACAGGTTAGACCACTTGTGGGCAAACTCACTCTCCTCCTGGAGCACGGGGTAAAAGCCCCGGGAGAAGGCATTTTTCCGCAGATCATTGCAGGTACCGTCAATCAGTTCGCTGGGGATCTCCACCACACCCAGAGATTCCCGCCGCACCGCCAGGGTATCCGGATTTTCAGGCAGGACCCGCAGACCCGGTTCTTCTCCCCGGGCAATGGCCTCCTTCTCCTCCTTCAGACCCTGGCGCATCGCTTTATGATACTCTTCCAAAGGCATAAGCTGTCTCCTCTCAAACCCAAAAATCGGGCCGCCCGGACAGGCAAACCAACATTCCTATCAACAAGGTATCATGGGGGGAAGAAAATTTCAATTGTTTTCTTGTTTGAAAAACAGTAACAAACCATACCCATTGTCTGATCAACCAAATTTTTGAATATATTTTTGTTGAAACGGCGAAGGGTGGTCCCCATTGCACCCGGGAGCCGTTTGTGCTATATTACCTTTGTAATCGATTTCAACTTTTTTCAATTCTATCAAGAAGGAGCGGACCGCTATGACGGATCTCACCACCATTGGAGAAGTGCTCATCGACCTGACCCAGACCGGGACAAACCAACAGGGAGTGCCCATCTTCGCCGCCAACCCGGGAGGAGCGCCCGCCAACGTAGCCGTGGCCGCCGCCCGTCTGGGCGCCCGCACCGCCTTTTTAGGGAAGATCGGACGAGACGGATTCGGCGACTATCTGAAAAGCGTGCTGCAGGAAAACCAGGTGGACGTGGCCGGCCTGCGCACCGACGAGGGAGCCACTACCCTGGCAGTAGTCACCGTCTCCCCCTCCGGGGAGCGCTCCTTCCGCTTTATGCGGGGCGCCGACTGCAATCTGTCCCCCGACGAGGTGGACGTGCGCCAGCTGGAGGGGAGCAAAGTGCTCCATTTCGGCTCGGTCAGCCTGACTGCCGGACTGTCCCGTTCGGCCACCATCTTTGCCGCCCGCCACGCCCATCAGAAGGGCGTGCTGGTGAGCTATGACCCCAACTACCGCGCCTCCCTGTGGAAAACCCAGGACGAGGCCCAGCAGTGGATGCGTATTCCCCTGCCCCTGGTGGACCTCATCAAGCTCTCCGACGAAGAAGTGGCTCTGATGACCGACACCAACGACCCCGAGGAGGGCAGCCGCCGTCTGGAGGCGGATGGCGTGCGCCTGGTGCTCATCACTTTGGGAGATAAGGGCTCCTTCTACCGCTGGCAGGGCAAGACCGGTCTGGTGCCCGGAGTCCCCACCAAGGTAGCCGACACCAACGGCGCCGGCGACACCTTCCTGGGTGCGGTACTCAGCCGCCTGGTCGCCCGGGGCGACAAGCCCCTGGAGGGCCTGACCACCCAGGAGCTGGAGGAGATCCTGGCCTTTGCCAACCGCGCTGCCTCGGTGACCTGCTCCCGCAGCGGAGCCATCCCCGCCATGCCCACCCTGGCGGAAATTCAGTAAGGAGGCCCTTGATATGAACGGGTTTAAGAATTGGAGCGTCATCCCCGCCCGCACCTGGCGTATCCGCCAGGCCGACGAGGGGGACGGCTGGCTGAAGATCCCCGCCATCCCCATCCCGGTGGGAGAGCTCACCCCCGCAGAAGACCAGAAAGAGGCCGTCCAGCCCGCTCCTGCCAAGGCACCGGAAGCTCCTGTGGAGGAGCCTGTAACGGTTCTTTCCAATACCGAAGAGGTCATCGAAGCGGTCAAGGAGCCCCAGGCCGAGGAAACCATTGAAGAGGTCGAGGAACCCAAGGCCGAAGTGACCGTCGAAGAGGCCGAGGAACCCGAGGCCGAAGAAACTGCCGAGGAGGCCGAAGAGCCTCAGGCCGAGCAGCCCGCTCCCGTCCATCCCGACCCCGACGCCTTCCAGCGCCGTCTGGACAGCCGCTACGACGAGCTCAAGTGGCTCTACTGCGAGCTCTACCACGGCGATATGGCCGCCTTTGACTACTTTGTCCAGATGCTCCGCCGCTGCTGGGCCCAGCGCAAGGACGCCCTGCGCCTGCAGGACCAGCGCCGGGAAAACGATCCCGACTGGTACCGCCGCCGGGATCTGCTGGGCATGATGCTCTACACCAACGCCTTTGCCGGCACCCTGAAGGGTGTGGAAGAGAAACTGCCTTACATTCAGGAGTGCGGCGTCAACTATCTGCACCTGATGCCCCTGCTGGAGAGCCCCAAGGGCCGCAGCGACGGCGGCTACGCCGTGTCCAACTTCCGCCGGGTTCAGCCCGAGCTGGGGACCATGGAGGACCTGGAGTCTCTGGCCGACGCCTGCCGGGAGAAGGACATCAGCCTGTGCCTGGACTTTGTGATGAACCACACCAGCGAGGACCACGAGTGGGCCCGCAAGGCCCGTGCCGGAGAGCCGGGCTACCGGGAGCGCTACTTCTTCTACGACAACTGGGATATCCCCCACGAGTTTGAGAAGACGGTCCCCCAGGTGTTCCCCACCACTGCCCCCGGCAGCTTCACCTGGCTGGATGACTGCAAGCAGGTGGTCATGACCAACTTCTACCCCTACCAGTGGGATCTGAACTACGCCAACCCCGTGGTCTTCAACGACATGACGGAAAACCTCCTCTACCTCACCAACCGTGGCATCGATGTGATCCGTCTGGACGCGGTCCCCTACATCTGGAAACAGCTGGGCACCACCTGCCGCAACCTCCCCCAGGTCCACACTCTGGTGCGCATGATGCGCATGGTGTGCGAGATCGTCTGCCCCAGCGTGCTGCTGCTGGGCGAGGTGGTCATGGAGCCTGCCAAGGTGGTCCCCTACTTCGGCTCCCCGGAAAAGCCTGAGTGCCACATGCTCTACAATGTGACTACCATGGCCACCACCTGGCACACGCTGGCCACCGGGGACGTATCCCTGCTGCGCCACCAGATGGATACCGTGTGCGCCCTGCCCCGGGACTTTTTGTTCCTGAACTACCTGCGCTGCCACGACGACATCGGCTGGGGTCTGGACTACCCCTGGCTCAAGGAGCACTTCGGCACTGATGAGGTGACCCACAAGAAGTATCTCAACGACTGGTTCACCGGCAAGTGGCCGGGCAGCGACAGCCGGGGCGAGCTCTATAACGACGATCCCCGCCTGGGCGACGCCCGTCTGTGCGGCACCACCGCCTCCCTGTGTGGGGTGGAGGCCGCCGACTATGAGAAGAATCCCTTCAAGTTGGAGCGTGCCATCGCCTGCGACCTGATGCTCCACGCTTGGATGCTCACCCAGAGCGGCATCCCCGTGCTGTACAGCGGCGACGAGGTGGGACAGCTCAACGACTACTCCTACCACCACGACGGCGAGAAGTGGGACGACAGCCGCTACATCCACCGGGGCAATTTCCAGTGGGATCTGGCCCACATGCGCCGCGACGAGACCACCCGCCAGGGCAAGCAGTTTATGGGCCTGCGCCGTCTGGAGCAGATCCGCGCCGACGAGCCCGCCTTTGACGCCCGGGCCGACGTGTGGACCTTTGACACCGGCTGCCCCCATGTGTTGGGCGTAGGCCGCTGGTACCAGGGCCGCAAGCTCATCGCCATGTTCAACTTCAGCGACCAGTTTGTCACCGCCTCCTCCTGGGAGCAGGGTCCCTACCGGGAGCTGGTATACGGCGGCGACTTCGACGACCTGGGCCGTGTGGAGCTGTTCCCCTACGGCTTTGTCTGGATGCTCCACACCGAGGACTGACCCTATCCGCCCCCGGAGCAAAGGAGGCTCCCCCATATGACTATGAAGGAGATCGCACAGCTGGCCGGCGTATCCAGTGCCGCCGTCAGCCGCTACTTCAACGGCGGCTCCCTCAGCCAGCCCAAGCGGGAGGCCATCCAGGCCGCCATCGACCGCACCGGCTACCGCCCTGACGCGGCAGCCCAGTCCCTGCGCACAAAATCCACCGACTACATCGGCTTCATTGTCCCCAAAATCAGCTCCGACGCCGTCAGCCGTGTCACCGCGGGTGTCACCCAGGTCCTGTCCGAGCAGGGCTACCTGTGTCTGCTGGCCAACACGGACGATGATCCCCAGCAGGAGCTGACCTACCTGGACCTGTTTCAAAGCCGCTGCGTGGCGGGCATTCTGCTCATGGCCACCATTCTCACCCCCCGGCACCAGGAGATGCTGCGCCAGTGCTCCGTACCGGTGGTGGTAGTGGGCCAGCGCTCCCAAAACGTGCCCTGTGTCTACCACGACGACTTCAACGCCGCCCGGGAGCTGATGGACTGCCTCATCCAGCGGGGACGCCGGAAGCTGGTATACATCGGCGTCACTGAACTGGACGTGGCGGTGGGCCTCAACCGCCGCCAGGGCGTGCGCGCCGCCCTCACCCAGGCCGGGCTCAGCCCCGACATTCCCACCCGTCTGAGCCCCTTCACCGTAGAGGGAGGTCGGGCGGCTATGGAGCAGCTGCTGGCCGAGCACCCCGACGTGGACGGGGTGATGTGCGCCACCGACCTCATTGCCCTGGGCGCTATGGAGGCCCTGCGGGCGGCGGGCAAGCGCCTGCCGGAGGACGTGAGCGTGGCGGGCATCGACGACAGCTGGGCCGGGATCCACATCTCCCCCAAGCTCACCACCGCTCACTTCTATTATGAGGACTGCGGCGCCGAGGCCGCCCGTCTTCTGCTGTCCATGGCGGACCAGAAGCGCCGGGACGACGCGCCGGTGCGCCAGACCATGCTGGGCTACACCGTGGTCCGGCGGGAATCGGTCTAAATCATTGTTTCGCCGCCAGAGGAAAAATATCCTCTGGCGGCGTTGTTTTTTCTTGAAGCCGGAGAAACATTGCGCTATGCTGTACCTGAATCCAAAAAGGAGGGATCTTCCATGGGACGACTGATCCGCCGCATGATCCAAAAGAAATGGGACGGGAATACCCAGCGGGACGCCATCCGTCTGGCCTCCCAGACGCCCCCTCAGGGGGTTGACGTGTGGGAGGGCCTGCCCTATGAGGAGGATGGCCATCCCATGCACACCCTGAACCTGTATCGCCCGGCAGGCGTGTCCGGTCCCCTGCCCACAGTGGTGGATATCCACGGCGGCGGCTGGATGTACGGGGACCGGCAGCTCAACCGCAACTACTGCATGTACCTGGCTTCCCGGGGCTACGCCGTTATGGGCATGAGCTACCGCCTGGTGCCTGAGGTGACGGTGGCGGGGCAGGTGCAGGACGTCTTTTCCAGCCTCCACTGGCTGGCTGAGCACGGAGCAGAACACGGCTTTGACCTCAGCCGGGTGCTGCTCACCGGGGATTCCGCCGGGGGACATCTCACCGGGCTCACCGCCTGCGTCCAGCTCAGCCCCGACCTTCAGAAGCTCTATCAGGTCGATCCCCTCCCCTTCTCTTTCTCCGCCCTGGCCATCGCCCATGGAGTGTGCGACGTGTACCGCTTCCGCCTGTTCACCCCCCTGCTGGACCGGGCTCTCACCCGGGAGTATCTCCACCTAATGCTGGGCCGTCCCTGGCGGCGCTCTCCCCTGCGGGGGCACGTCAGCTTCGAGGACACCGCTCCCGGTCTGCCTCTGCCTCCCATTCTGGTCATCGCCAGCCAGCCCGACCGCTACTACGCCCAGAGCCAGCGGCTCATGCGCTACCTGGACCACTCCCCCTTCCCCCACCAGGTGATCCACTGGTCCCGGCAGCAGAGTGCCAGAGCCACCCACGTCTTTGAAGTTGGCTGGTGGGACTGGCCGGAGAGCCGGGACACCAACGACCGCACCCTGGCCTTTTTTGACCAGGTGTGCCGGGGGGATTTTTCTTGAATTTTCCAGAGTTTCTGGTATACTGAGACATAGATTTTTTTGGCGGAACCCCCTGCCGGGTTCCGCCCATTCAACCCTGAAAGGAGACCCTGATTCCATGTACGACGCGCGCTTCAGCGGCATTCTTCTGGCCGTCTCCTCCCTGCCGGGCCCTTACGGCATCGGCTCTCTGGGGGCGTCCGCCCGCCGCTTTGTGGACTTTCTGTCCGAGTCGGGCCAGAGCTATTGGCAGATCCTGCCTCTGGTCCCCCTGGGCCACGGAAATTCCCCCTACATGTCCACCTCCGCCTTTGCGGGCAACCCCCTGCTCATCGACCTGGACGAGCTGGCCGCCCAGGGCCTGCTTACCACCGAGGAGCTGGAATCTGCCCGGTGTGAAAATCCGGACCGGGTGGACTACGAACGCCTCAACGCCACCCGCATTCCCCTGCTGCGCAAGGCCTTTGAGCGCTACGCCCAGCTCCCCGCCGCCCAGCAGCAGGAGGAGCCCGACCTGCCCTGGCTGGCCGATTACGCCCGCTTTGCCGCCCTCCACGACCAGTATGATACCAGCTGGGAGGAGTGGCCCGAGGACGCCCAGCCCGACCCCGATGGGGTGGCCTTCCACATCTTTCTCCAGGACACCTTCTACCGCCAGTGGTTCCATTTAAAGGAGTACGCCAACCAGAAACACATCCGCATCATGGGCGACATCCCCTTCTATCTCTCCGCCGACAGCGTGGAGCGCTGGTCCCACCCGGAGCTGTTCCAGCTGGATGAGGATGGCCATCTGGCCAATGTGGCCGGCGTGCCCCCGGACGCCTTCACCGCCGACGGCCAGTTCTGGGGCAACCCCCTGTACGACTGGAAGGGCAACAAGAAGGGCGTCTTTAACTTCTGGCGGGAGCGCATCACCTGGTGTGCCCGGCTCTACGACGCCATCCGCATCGACCACTTCCGCGCCTTCCACACCTATTGGTCCATTCCCGCCGACGCGGAGACCGCCAAGGAAGGCCACTGGGAGCCCGGCCCGGGTATGGAGCTGCTGAAAACTCTCCAGCGCACCGCTCCGGAGCTGGAGCTCATTGCCGAGGACCTGGGCGACCTGGACGCCGACGCGCTGAAATTTGTGCGCACCTGCGGCATCCCCGGCATGAAGGTGCTGGTCTTTGCCTTTGACCACCTGGGGGAGAGTGCCTATCTGCCCCACAACTGTGAAAAATTCTCCGTGGTGTACACCGGCACCCACGACACCCCCACCTTTATGGAGTTTTTGACCCAGGGCAACCCCGACCAGGCCCGCTTTGCCCGGCAGTACCTGCGCCTGCGGGAGGACGAGGGACTGGGCTGGGGCCTCATTGCCGGAGCCTGGGCTTCCGGCAGCTATCTGGCCATGGCCCCCCTCCAGGATGTGCTCAGCCTGGGGGCTGACGCCCGGATGAACACCCCCGGCACCTCCGGCGACCACAACTGGTCCTGGCGGGTACGTATGGACGCCTTCAACCCCTATGTCTCCGGCAAGCTGCGGGAAATTACCCGCACCTACCGCCGGTGCCTGTAAGCGATCAAAACGCGCTCTGAGATTCCTCTCAGAGCGCGTTTTCTTGTTTCAGGCCCAACATGTGCCGCCACGACAGCCAGCTCCGGTGGAAGAACGGCCCCAGGGGCAGAAACAGCCACGGTGCTTGCTGCATCCGCCAGGCAGCCAAACTGGCCCAGGGCAGCGGTATCTGCAGGCTCACACAATAGGTGATCCATATCGCCAGAACCGCCATTCCCATCCCCATCCACAGCGGCTGGGGGCGAGTGGGTACGGGGTTCAAAATTTTTCCCAGCCACATCCCGGACAGCAGCGCCAGAAGGGAGCAGCCATACAATCCCATCCAGAGATATCCGCTGCCCACAGGCACAAACCAGACCGAGCCAATCAGTTCCGGCCGCCCCAGCCAGCTGTGTACCAGGGCCATCACGCCCCAGAGCAGCGCCCCGACTCCTCCGCTCACCGCCGCCCATACGATAAGCCGGCGTATGGTGCCCTGGGCCGCAGTCTGCTCCGGTCCGTAGAGCACCTGGAGCAGATCCACCCCCAGGCAGTCGGCAATGGCCTGGAGGGTCTCCACGTCGGGCCGGGTTTTTCCCAGTTCCCACAGGGAGACGGTCTGCCGGGTCACATATAACCGCTGGGCCAACTCCTCCTGGGTCAGCCCGGCACGCTTGCGCAGGCTGCGGATGTGCTTCGCGATGGATAAACGCATAACCACTCCCCCTTTCTGCCTTGATCATACCAAATATGCCCCCGTTTTGTCACGCAAGGATCCCTTGCAGAGAAAAAGCCGGGAAGCGAAGCTCGCTTCCCGGCTAAAAACCGTGCTGTTATTCCTTTGTCTCCTCAGAGTCAGAGGCGTTTTCCTCCTCCGGCTGGGCCGGGGACTGCGGTTTGTCGGAGTCGTCAGAGGCTTGATCCTCCGGCTTGGCGTCGCTGCCCTCGTCCTCCTGGGGAGGCAGAGGGGGCTTGATCTCCTCACTGACCATGTGGATATTCTTGGCGGGAGGCTCAATATCCCCGGGCAGAGGCTTTGCCTTGGCGTGGGTGGATGCGTAGGCGTCCTCCACCAGAGCGGGGTCGCGGCCCTCGATGATGGCCACCATCTCGCCGCCGGTGATGGTCTCCTTCTGCAGCAGGTACTCCACCACCTTGTGCATATCCTCCAGGTTCTCCTTGAGCAGCTCCACCGCTGCCTTGTAGCACTGGTCCAGAATGATCTTGACCTCTTTATCCATGATGGCGGCAGTCTCCTGGGCACAGTCCAGACCGTAGCCGCCGTCCAGATACTGGTTGCGGACGGAACCCAGAGCCATCATGCCGAACTCGTCGCTCATACCGAACATGGCGACCATGTTCCGGGCGATGTTGGTGGCCTCCTGGATATCCTGAGAGGCACCGTTGGTCATGGTGTGCATCACCACTTCCTCGGCGGCACGGCCGCCCATGGAGACGGTAATCTTGGCCATGAGCTCTTCCTTGGTGCGCAGGTTGGTCTTATCCTCCTCGGGCATCAGCAGGGTGTAGCCCAGAGAACCCTCGGTGTGGGGGACGATGGTGATCTTCTGCACCGGCTCGGCGTTCTTCTGCTTGTAAGCCACCATGGCGTGGCCCACCTCGTGATAGGCAACCAGCTTCTTTTCAAACTCGGTGAGCACGGAATTTTTCTTCTCGCTGCCGGCGATGACAAACTCGAAGGAAGCCAGCAGGTCCTCCTGGGTCACCAGGCGGCGGCCATGGCGCACGGCCCGCAGGGCGGCCTCGTTGACCAGGTTGGCCAGATCCGCGCCCACACATCCGGCGGTAGCTAGAGCGATCTTCTTCAGATCCACGTCCTCAGACAGCTTGATCTTCCGGGTGTGCACCTGGAGGGTGGCCAGACGGCCAGCCAGGTTGGGCCGGTCAATGGTGATGCGCCGGTCGAAGCGGCCGGGACGCAGCAGGGCCTTATCCAGCACCTCGGGCCGGTTGGTGGCGCCCAGGACGATGATACCCTTGCTGGGGTCAAAGCCGTCCAGCTCAGCCAGCAGCTGGTTGAGGGTCTGCTCCCGCTCGTCGTTGCCGCCCATGCGGTTATCGCGGGACTTACCGATGGTGTCGATCTCGTCGATGAAGATGATACAGGGGGCCATCTTGGCGGCCTCTTTGAACAGGTCACGGACACGGCTGGCGCCCACGCCCACGAACATCTCCACAAAGTCGGAACCGCTGATGGAGAAGAAGGGCACGCCCGCCTCACCGGCCACTGCCTTGGCCAGCAGGGTCTTACCGGTACCCGGAGGGCCTACCAGCAGGGCGCCCTTGGGCAGCTTGGCGCCGATCTCGGTGTACTTCTGGGGGTTGTGGAGAATATCGATGATCTCTTGGAGAGACTCCTTGGCCTCATCCTGACCGGCCACATCCCGGAAGGTGACGCCGGTCTTTTTCTCCACATAGACCTTGGCGTTGGACTTGCCTACGCCGCCGATGCCGCCCATTCCGCCCTTTCCGCCCACGCCGCGGAACAGGAAGAGCATCAGGCCCACCATCACTACCAAAGGCAGGATGTAGGACAGGAACAGGCTGAGCAGATAGGCCGAACTGTCCACTGGCTCAGTGTAGGATACGTCTGTGTGCTCCTCCAGCAGAGCAGAAAGCTCGCTGTCTTCCACTCCGGCCAGAGGCACAGTAATATACTTCACATCCTCCGGCTTCTGGGTAGAGGGAATGAGGGAGTTCATCCAGCTTTCACTCTGGCTGCTCTCCTCCTTGGGCAGTTCCACCGTCACCCCTTCCCGCAGGGTAAAGGTGTACTGGCTGGTCTCTACGTTGACCTCTTTGATCTTGTCCTCTACCAACCACTCCTTGAAGGTGGTGTAGGGCACCTGAACCGTGTCCGCATTTTCATAGGCAGACTGGCAGCTGCGCAGCAAAATGGTAAAAAACAGTGCCCAGAGGACAATACTGACCAGACCGATCACATTGCGTTTGTTGTTTCGGTTGTTATTGTTTTTTTCTGGCTTCAAATGAGAATACCTCCGTCGCTTGTTGGCACAAAAAAATGGGGAACCAGAGCCTTTCGGCCCGGTTCATCTCAGATTCGCAGTGATTACTATACCACACTCTTCCTTTAAAAACAAGAAAGAGTGCTGTAAACTTTCTGTGAAACCCGGTATTCCAGGCACAATTTTTCCCTTCCATCAGGGTGGAAAATATGGTATAGTATATTCTGTATCGCATTTTGATTTTTTACCGCTCATTTTGGAGGTTTTCAATCCATGAATAAACGTCCCCCCCTGCGCCGTTCCGCCCCCATCGAGGCGGAAAGCGACGGCGTGATCGAAGGCCGCAACGCAGTCATCGAAGCATTGCGCGCCGGCGTGACCATCGACAAAATTTTCATCGCGAAAGGCGAGACCGACGCCACCCTGGGGCATATCGCCTCCACCGCCCGGGAAAAGGGCATCGTGGTGGTGGACGCCGACCGGCGCAAGCTGGACGGCATGAGCCGTACCCACTCCCACCAGGGCGTCATCGCCCTGTGCGCGGTGCGGGAGTATGTCACCGTGGACGACATTCTCGCCATCGCCCGGGAGAAGGGGGAAAAGCCCCTGATCGTGGTGTGCGACGAGCTCAGCGATCCCCACAACCTGGGTGCGGTCATCCGTACCGCCGACGCCGCCGGTGCCCACGGGGTCATCATCCCCAAGCGCCGCTCCGCGGGACTCACCGCCGTGGTAGCCAAGACCTCCGCCGGTGCGGTGGCCCATGTGCCCGTAGCCCGGGTGCCCAACCTGGTGGCCGCTCTGAAGGAGCTGCAGCAGGCGGGCGTGTGGGTCTTCGGCACTGCCGCCGAAGGGACTACCTCCCTCTATCAGGCCGACCTGAAGGGCCCGGCCGCCATCGTCATCGGCAGCGAGGGAGACGGCATGGGCCGTCTGGTCACGGAAAACTGTGACTTCACCGTCTCCATCCCCATGTTCGGCAAGATCAACTCCCTCAACGCCTCGGCCGCCGCCGCCGTGCTTCTTTATGAGGCCGTCCGGCAGCGCGTAGGCGGATAATTATTCTCACGAACCACCACCAAGGAGCCGCTTATGCGCCAGCGTGACAAAGAAAAACCCAATAAAACCACTCCGGAGAATACGAAGCATCCCACCCAGGAGCCTGGGGAAGAGATCTATTCTCTGGAAGATATCCTGGCTGAGTATGGCACCCGGCGCAGCACGGTACGCACCGCTGTCCCCGTAAACTCTCCCCTGGACCAGCCGGAGGGCAAGGTACTGGCCTTCCCCCGGCGGCCTGCCCCGATGCCTCAAGAGGAACCGGAGGATTCGGATGCCCCGGAGGAACCAGAGACCGCTTCTCCGCCGGACCAGACTGAACAGGAGCCGGAATCTTCTTCCCAGCAGGAGGAGGAAGAGCAAGAGGCATCCCAGGAGGAGGAAGAGGAAGACGCCGGAGAAGATGATTCCGGCGTGGTGGAATTCCCCCCGGAGGAGAGCCTGCTGTCCTCTCTGCTCAAGCGTCTGGGCCGCAAGGCCGACCGGTATGCCGACCAGATGTTCCAGGAGTCGGAGGAGATGGACGAGGAGGAGATCCGCCGTCTGGAGGAGCTGATCCCCGGCACCGACCAGGAGGACGAGCCTCCCCAGCCTCAGATCCCCAGTCTGCTCTACCGTCTGCTCCACCGCCCCCGGCGGGAGGAGCCCATGCCCGAGGACATTGCCCCCCAGCAGCTGGCCCGTACATATGGAAAGGGACTCAAGGGCCTGCGCCTGCGCTCCCTGGCCATCTTCCTGCTGGCTGCGGTGGCTATATTCCAGCTGCTGGTGCCTGCCCTCAACTATGTATGGCTGCCCCCGCTGGACGACTATCAGATCCAGGTCTGGATCGCCTGCGGCCTGTTGGGCGCGGGCTTTCTCCTGTCCGCCGATGTGCTGTTTACCGGACTGGCCCGGGCCTTCCACGGCAAAGTGGGCATGGATACCCTGTGCGCCCTGTCGGTGATCTTCACTCTGGCCGATGGCTTGGTATTGGCCATGGTACAAAACCGGGAGGGCCAGCTGCCCTACACCGCCGCAGTTCTGGTGGGTCTGTTCTTTTTGACCCACGGGACCTATCACAAAAAATGCGGACTCCGTCTGGCCTGCCGCACGGCCGCCGCGGCGGCGGAGCCCTATCTCCTTACCCTGGACGAGGGCAAGTGGAACGGCCGGGACACCTACTGCAAGTGGTCCGGTGTGCCCAACGGCTTTGGCAGTCAGATCCAGACCGACGACGGAGCCCAGCGGATCTACCGCCGCTACTGTCCCATCCTGCTGCTGGCCTGCCTGCTGTTCTCCATTTTGTCCTCGGTGGCGGCCAACCGGCCTGAGTACCTTCTGTGGTGCCTGTCGGCCACCTTTACTTCCGCCGCTGCCTTTGGCAGCGCCTTGGTCTACGGCCGCCCCTTCCACAAGGTGACCCGCCGTCTCTCCCAGACCGGCGCCGCCCTGGCCGGATGGCCCGGCCTGCTCCAGACCCGAAAGGGGGACCGGGTACTGATTTATGACGGCGACCTGTTTCCTCCCGGCTATGTGGAGTTCAACGGCATCAAGGTCTTTGGCGACTACTCCATCGAGCGGGTGCTCAGCTATACTGCCACCCTGATCCGGGACTCGGGCAGCGGCCTGACCAAGCTCTTTCATGATCTGCTGCGGGCCCAAGGCGGCCTGTTCCGCCAGGCCGACCACCTGTGCTGCTATGAGGGCGGCGGCCTGTCCGCCAACATCCGTGGCTATCAGGTGCTGGTGGGCTCGGCCTCCTTTATGAATCTGATGGAGGTCCCCCTTCCCCCCGGCCTGAACGTGAAAAACGCCGTGTTCTGTGCTATTGACGGAGATCTGGCCGGCATTTTTGCCCTCAATTACAGCCTGCATGACGGGGTATTTCCTTCTCTGGACGCCCTGCTGCGGGAAAAAGTGGGGCCGGTACTGGCGACCCGGGACTTTAACATCATCCCCGCCATGCTCCACCAGCGCTTCAAGCTGGCATCGGACAAGATGGACTTTCCCCCTGTGGAGCGCCGCCGGGAGCTGTCCGACCCGGAACAGCCCCACAATCCCATCCTCACCGCCGTGCTGTGCCGGGAGGGCCTGGTGCCCTACGCCGACTCGGTGGTAGGTGCCCGGCGTCTGCGCCGGGCCACCCGCTTCGGCGCCATCCTCACCTGTATTGGCTCCACAGTAGGGGTACTGCTGGCCTACTATCTGACGGCAGTGGCCGCCTTTGGCTCGCTGTCCCCTCTGAATCTGCTGATCTTCCTGCTTACCTGGCTGCTCCCGGTGTGGTTCCTCACCAGCTGGGTGCCCCGGTACTGATGGAAAAGGAGGCCTTTTTATGATCCGACCTGCCAATCCCCAAGACCTGCCCGCCATCGCCGCCATCTACGAGGCGATTCTGGCAGAGGAGGACGCCCGTCCGGTCTCCTTCACCAACTGGCAGCGGGGCAAGTACCCCACCGTGGACACCGCCCGTGCCGCCCTGGAGGCCGGCACACTCTTTACCGCCGAGAAAAACGGTGAGGTGTACGGCTGCGTCAACCTCAATGGGGAACAGCTGCCTGAGTACGCCAACATCCCCTGGCAGTACGCCGCTCAGGACAACGAGGTGGGCGTCATCCACACCCTGGTCATTCACCCCGCCTGGTCGGGCAAGGGCAAGGCCCGGGAGTTGGTGGCCTTCTGCGAAGAGCACTGCCGTCAGCAGGGCAAGCGGGTCATCCGTCTGGACACCTATGTGAACAACCAGCCCGCCAACTCCATGTATCCCCGTCTGGGCTACCGCTTTGCGGGCACCAGTCATTTCCTCTTCCAGGGCTTTTTGCCGGAGGATCTCAACTGCTACGAAAAATTGCTGTAAAAAAACGGAGTGGACGTTACGTCCACTCCGTTTTTTCAGATTTGCAGCAGGCCCGCCTTCTCCAGCCGTCCCCGGATCATGGGGCCCATGGTCATGGCCAGAGCCATCTTCACCAGATCGCCCGCGATGAAGGGGATCACGCACATCCACAGGGCGGCCATCAATCCGGTGTTGGTGGAGAAACAGAACCAGGCCGTGCCCATAGCGTAGCACACCGCGGTTCCCAAAATCATACCCAGCAGCTGCAAAAGGCGGCTGCGGGTGTGGTCGATGACCAGACCGGCGATCACCGCCATGGGCAAAAAGCCGATGATGTAGCCTCCGGTGGGACCGGCCAGTTTCCCCAGTCCTCCGGCAAAGCCGGAAAACACCGGCACACCCACCATACCAATGAGCATATAGACAATATAGCTCACCGAAGCCCGCTTCCATCCCAGAAGATAGAGGGTGAAATAGATCACCAGATTGGTAAAGGAAATGGGTACCTCCCCGATGGGAATGGACAGGGGAGCCAGTACACAGGTCACCGCAGTCATCACGGCGATCATAGACATCACATAGATCTTTCCCCGGCTGCCGGCAGCGGGCACAGGCGATTGGGTCATTACAGTTCCTTCCTCTCTTGTCATATCGTAAACCAAATTTGAGATTAGTATACATTCCGCCGTCTCGATTGTCAACCCATTTCTTTTTCGGTTTACTTCTTGCCGTGTTACCGGTAAACAGTCTTAAATCTGGGCGCCAGCCACTTCCATCTTGCATTTTTTCTTTGATTCCGGTATAATATTTTTTCAAGATCAGGTAAAACTTTCTGATATCTTACCAGAAACCGGTCTCTTCCGGTTTCGATTTTTTCGCCGTCAATCGGCTGGATTCTATTTCATTTCGAGAGGAGCTACTATGTTGCTGCACATGAAACGCGGCCTGACTGCCGCTTTGATCCTGACATTGACCCTCACTCTGGGGGTCCCGGCCCTGGCTGCCGATCCCCTGGCGGGCGGCGGCTTTGCTCAGGTGGCCATCTCCGCGAAAAATTCCGACTCCCCCACCCTGGACCTGGATCTGGCTCTCTACCGCCGGAACAGCTCCAACGCCTTTACCAAGGTGGAGTCCATGGACTACGTCACCCCCGTCAACCGTCTGACCAAGGACATGACCTTTAACCTCACTCCCCAGGCTCAGCAGGTCACCCTGACGGTGGACTATCTCACCGACCTCAACGGAGATGGAGTATATGAGCTGCTCAGCGGCCAGGACCGGCCGGTGGGCGACGTACTCTCTGCGGACGGCAGCCTCACCAGCGCCAGCAGCGGCGTGTCCACCCAGCTGACCCAGGGCCGCACCTACTCCATCACCGGCAATGCCCTGCTCGCCCGGGGCCAGGCCGCCATCCAGGACCGCACCACCGCCGGCAGCGTCAGCTATCTGGCCGACCTGAGCTCCACTACCTCTCAGGCCGACTCTATCCTGTATATGCTTACCATCGCCTACCAGTCCCCCAGCGACAACAAAAAATACGAGCAGTGTTACTACGTGCACCTGTATGACCAGCTGCCCGCCCCCGCTGCCTCCGACTTCCGGGATATTGCTCCCAACGCCTGGTACTATGACGCGGTAGACTACGTAGTGTCCCACGGCCTGCTTACCGGCTCTACCCGCAGCACCTTCTCGCCCGATCAGCAGCTGTCCCGGGCCATGCTGGCGCAGACCCTCTACAACATCTCCGGACAGCCTGACAGCACCATCAGCCACTATGACGATGTACCCCAGACTCACTGGAGTTATAATGCGGTCTCCTGGGCTACCAGCCAGCAGCTGATGGCTGGTACCAGTCCCAAGCAGTTTGCACCTGACCGCAGCCTGACCCGCCAGGAGATGGCCCAGACTCTGTTCCTTTATGTGAAAAAGTGCGGTGTCTCCACCTCCCAGCGTGCCGATCTGAGCGGCTACGCCGACGAAGGGGATGTGGCCGACTGGGCCCGTACCGCCATGGAATGGGCAGTGGCCGAGGGCATTCTGGCCGGCCGCACGGTGGGCGGCAAAACCGTTCTGGACCCCGCAGGTTCTGTGACCCGGGCGGAATTTTCCGCCGTGCTGCAGACTCTTTGCGAGGATGTGCTGGTTTAAATTCAATTTCTTTCCGGACCTGCCTTCGGGCAGGTCCATTTTTTGTTTAGGGGTTGGAATAATTGTCCAAACTAAGCATATCCTAGCAGTGTACGAAAGGAGGGATCCCCATGGCTCAGCCGGCCCGCCCCTTTTTGTCCCGGCGCAGACAGTCCGCCGCCCTGGAGGCGGAGCGGCGGGAGCTTCTGGCCTCCCTGGCCAGCACCCGCACCCAGATCCAGCAGGCCTACGGCGGCTTCAACACGGTGTGCGACAGCGACCTGATCGAATCCTATGTCTTTGAGATCAAGGCTCTTCAGTCCCGGTACGACTACCTGCTGCGCCGGGTCAAAGAGCTGGAGTGCGCCCCATGACCGCCCCCGATGTACCCTGGCTGGCCGTCGCTCTGCTGGCCCTGTCCATCCTGGCTCTGCTCCACCGTCCCCTCGGCCGTCTTCTCCGTCTGGCTGCCCGCTCGGCGGTAGGCCTGGCGGTGCTGGCTCTGTTCAGCCAGGTGGGACAGTTCATAGGCGTCTCTCTGGGCGTCAACCTGGTCAACGCCCTCATTTTGGGCGTGCTGGGAGTACCCGGCTTCGGCCTGCTGCTGATGCTCCAGTGGGTGCTGCGTTAGTCTTTCTTCCTTTTCAGGTTTCTCATCTGGCCGCCCGCTCTGCGGGCGGTTTTTTATTTCCATCTTCTCCCTATCTTGTTATGATAAGGGTAGAAATGTGAAAAATATCTTGACTGTAAAGGAACTTGATACCCTATACTGGCACCAGAAAGGACCATATCGGGAAAGGAGCACCTTTATGACCATCCGAGAAATTGAGGACGCCACCGGCTTGCCCCGTGCCAATGTGCGCTATTATGAGAGCTTAGGCCTCATCCACCCCGCCCGAGCCGCCAACGGCTACCGGGATTACCGGCAGGAGGATCTGGACACTCTGCTGAAAATCAAGCTCCTGCGGCAGCTGGACTGCTCCCTGGAAGATATCCAGGCCCTGGAGAAAGGGACGCGCACCCTGGACCAGGTACTCTCTGAGGTAGGGGATGCCCTGGAGAAAAAAGCATCGGAGACTCAGCACGCCCCGGAACTGTGCCGGCAGCTGCGGGCCGACCGCCCCAGTTGGGACAATCTCCAGCCGAAGCGCTACCTCTTCTGGAATCCCGCCATCTCCGCGGAGCTCCCTCCCGTGCGGGACGCGTCGGATACGCTGGGCAACCGCTGTCCCTGGCGGCGGTATTTTGCCCGGACGCTGGACTATGCCCTCTGTCTCACTCTGTGGGAGCTGTTTTTATCTCTGGTGCTGCGGGTCAATATTTTATCCACGTCGTTCTGGCTGAATGTGGCAAATGTCGCCATGGCGCTGGGTCTGATGTGTGTACTGGAGGCGGCCTGTCTCCACTTTTTCGGCACCACCCCGGGCAAGGCTCTCTTTGGTCTCAAGCTAACCCGCTCGGACGGCAGCTACTTTGGTTTTTTGGATGCCCTGTGGCGTACCGGCCAGGTGGTGGTTTTTGGCCTGGGCCTGATGATCCCTCTGGTCTCCTTGATCACCTCGATCCTGGCCTTTCAGCGGTGCAGCCATCAGGTATCCCAACTCTGGGCCCTGGATGACGAGGGCTGGTCCGACCCCTCCGGCGGCTGGACCCCCTTCTTTGAGCAGAAGGGCAGCGTGCTGCGGGTCGTGGGCTATGTGGGCTGCTATGCGGCCATCATTGTCCTTACCATGCTGGCCTCTCTGGTGGCGGCTACCCCCTGGCACCATGGGTCTCTTACCGCGAAGGAATTTACCAGCAATTACAACCACCTGCTGACCTACGCCAGCGCCCCCGACTCTCCGGGCGAAAAACTGGGCACGGACGGGAAGTGGTACCAGACCGATCCCAATGTCTTTGTATTCCACACGGGCGTGGAGCCTCCCACCTTCCGTTTTACTGAAAAAGACGGCCAGCTCACCCAGGTCTCCTTCTCCATTGTCTCCGCTCAGGAAGCTTTTTTGTACGAGCCCCCCTCTGACTACGCCGTGCGCGCCGTTCATGCCCTGCTGGGTCAGCGGGAACTGCTGCCCGGCAAGGAGCTGAGCACCCTTGACCAGGAACTGCGGGAGACGGTGGCCGGAGAACGCACCTGGAACATCGACGGCTGGGACATCACCTGTCAAATGGACTTTTCCGGCTACGAGGTCTATGAGCAGTACCTGTTTCCGATCGACGGCGAGACACAGAATCTGACCTACGTTTTCTCCATCCAGGCCTCCCAGACCCAAGCCTGAGCGTGGGAGGAGAGATTTCTTCCCCGCAAGGATTGACACAACTTTGCCCCTTTACTATAATAAACAGTATTCCGGCAGGCGAGCTGTCCGGAATCAGTTTGAAAATGAAAGGGGTTCTCCCAAATGAATGAGCGTGTCTACAATTTCTCCGCTGGCCCTTCCATGCTCCCGCTTTCTGCCCTGGAGCGCGCTGGGTCAGAAATCACCAACTACCGCGGCAGCGGCATGTCAGTGATGGAGATGAGTCACCGCTCAAAGGTCTTTCAGCAGATTTTTGACGAGACCCAGGAGAAGCTGCGCCGCCTGATGAATGTGCCCGACGGCTATAAGATCCTGTTTTTGCAGACCGGCGCTTCCGGCCAGTTCTCCATGATTCCTCTGAACCTGATGGGCCCCAACGGCAAAGCTGACTACGCGGTCACCGGCAACTTCGCCGGCATCGCCGCCAAGGAGGCCGCCAAGTACGGCACCGTGAATATCGCCGCTGACACCAGCGACCGCAACCACAGCTATATCCCCACCCAGGAGCAGCTCAAGCTGTCCCCCGACGCCAGCTACTTCTACTACTGTGCCAACAACACCATCTACGGCACCGAGTGGCAGTACGTCCCCGAGACGGGCAGCGTGCCTCTGGTGTGCGATATGTCCTCTGACATTCTCTCCCGCCCGGTGGACGTGTCCAAGTTCGGCATCGTCTACGCCGGCGCCCAGAAGAACATGGCCCCCGCCGGTCTGACGGTGGTCATTATCCGGGAGGATCTGGCCGGCCACGAGCTGCCCTATACCCCCTTGATGATGAACTACAAGACCATGATCGACAAGGACTCCATGTACAACACTCCCCCCTGCTGGTGCATCTACATGCTGGGCCTGACCCTGGACTGGGTGGCCGAGCAGGGCGGCGTGGAAGGAATGGAGAAGCTGCGCACCCTGCGCTCCTCCATGCTCTATGACACCCTGGACAACTCCCGCCTGTTCCACTGCCACGCGGAGAAGGGCTCCCGCTCCGGGATGAACGTCACCTTCCGCACCGGCAACGAGGAGCTGGACGCCAAGTTCGTTCAGGAGGCCGCCGCGGCGGGCTTTACCAACCTGAAGGGCCACCGCAAGACCGGCGGCATGCGCGCTTCCATCTACAATGCCATGCCCGTGGAAGGCGTAGAGAAGCTGTGCGACTTTATCAAGGCTTTCGACAAGAATAACTGATTTTCCCGAGACCGCGGGCGTGGCCCGCGGTCTCACCACATAGACATACAAATTTGAATTCACTCCAGATTCGAGGTTATTATTATGTATCGTATCAAAACTCTGAACAAGATCTCCTCCGCCGGCCTGGACCAGCTGGACAAGAGCCGCTTCCAGGTGGGCAATGACGTGGAAAATGAGGACGGCATCCTGGTGCGCTCTGCCGCCATGCACGACTATGTCTTCCCCGATGCTCTGCGGGCCATCGCCCGGGCGGGTGCCGGCACCAACAATATCCCCATCGACCGTTGCTCCGAGAACGGCATTGTGGTCTTCAACACCCCCGGCGCCAACGCCAATGCAGTGAAAGAGCTGGTCATTGCCGCCCTGCTCATCGCCTCCCGTGACATTCTGGGCGGCGCCGAGTGGGTGCAGGAGCAGGCTCACACCCCCAACGTGGATCTGGCCGCCGCCGTGGAAAAGGGCAAGAGCGCCTTTGTGGGCCCCGAGCTCTACCGCAAGACCCTGGGCGTCATTGGTCTGGGCGCCATCGGCGCTTTGGTGTGCAACATCGCCCTGGACCTGGGCATGGACGTGTACGGCTATGACCCCTTCCTGTCGGTGGATGCCGCTCTGCGGCTGGACCGCCACGTGCATGTGGTAAAGAGCGTGGACGAGCTGTACAAGGTCTCCGACTATATCACCATCCATGTACCCTACACCAACGACACCAAGGACTTCATCAACGCCGAGGCCATCTCCAAGATGAAGGGCCAGGTGCGGGTGCTGAATCTGGCCCGCGGCGGACTGGTCAACGACGACGACATGATCGCCGCTCTGGAGTCCGGCCGGGTCGCCAAGTATGTCACCGACTTCCCCAACGACAAGATCGCCCTGGTCCACAACGTCATTGCTCTGCCCCATCTGGGCGCTTCCACCCCTGAGAGCGAGGAAAACTGCGCCCGCATGGCCGCCGACCAGTTGAAGGACTATCTTATCAACGGCAACATCAAAAACTCCGTCAACCTGCCTAACGTCCACCAGGATTGGAGCGGCATCTCCCGGGTGTGCCTCATTCACAAGAACATCCCCGCCATGCTGACCAAGATCACCACCATTCTCTCCGATGAGGGAGTCAACGTGGAGAACCTGACCAACAAGTCCAAGAAGGACTACGCCTACACCATGGTGGACCTGAACGGCCGCATCAAAGACGCGGTGGCTGACGAGCTGCGTGCGATCCCCGGCATGATCCGGGTGCGGGTGATCAACCACTGAGATGAAGGAACTGCGGATCCAATATAACTCCCCGGTGGTGCTTACCTTCTTTCTTCTCTCCCTGGGCGCGCTGGCTCTGGGAGAGTTTACCGGAGAACGCACCACCTGGCTGCTGTTTACCGTCTATCGCTCCCCTCTCACCGACCCGCTGACCTATCTGCGCATGTTCACCCACGTGCTGGGACATGCGGACTACACTCACTTTATGAGCAATATGATGCTCTTTCTGGTGGTGGGGCCGCCCTTGGAGGAGAAGTACGGCAGCAAGCGGCTGCTGGGCTGCATCGTGCTCACTGCCTTTGTCTCCGGGCTGGTGCAATTTATCTTCTTCCCCGCCACCGCCCTGCTGGGTGCCAGCGGCATCGTATTTATGATGATCGTCCTCTCTTCCCTGGCGGGCATGCGCAATGGCTCCATTCCTCTGACCCTGATTGTGGTGGTCATTTTGTATCTGGGCGGCGAGATCGTAGACGCCGTCACCGCCCAGGACAACATCTCCCAGCTGACCCACATTATAGGCGGCCTGTGCGGCGCGGCCATGGGTTTTGCCATGAGCCGTCCCCACCGCCGTCGCTGAGCATAAAAAAATTGGCAGGTCGTTTGACCTGCCAATTTTTTATACCTTGATCTGGTCCAAAATCTCTCCAATGGGACCGGAGAGAACCAGGTCTGCATTTTTATCATAGGGAGTGGTGGACTTGTTGATGAGCACCAAGCGGTGGCCCTGGTAGTAGTTCACCAGCCCGGCGGCGGGATAGACCACCAGGGAGGTGCCCCCGATGATAAGCATGTCCGCCTGCTGAATGTCGCTCAGCGCCCCCTGGAGCACCCGGGAGCTGAGGCTCTCCTCGTAGAGGACCACGTCGGGCTTGATGATGCCGCCGCAGCTGCACCGGGGCACCCCCTGGCTGTCGGCGATGGCAGAGACCGGGTAGTCCCGGCCGCAGGCCATGCACCGGTTTCGCAGCACGCTTCCGTGGAGCTCCCACACCCGCTTGCTTCCGGCGGCCTGGTGCAGGCCGTCAATGTTCTGGGTCACGATGCTCTTAAGCTTCCCCGCCGCCTCCAGCTGAGCCAGCTTTTTGTGGGCAGCATTGGGCTTAGCGGTGAGACAGAGCATCTTATTGCGGTAAAAACGGTAAAATTCCTCCGGGTCCCGGTCAAAAAAGCTGCGGCTGAGGATGGTCTCCGGGGGATATTTGTACTGCTGATTATAAAGGCCGTCCACACTGCGGAAGTCGGGAATTCCGCTCTCGGTGGACACACCCGCCCCGCCGAAAAAGACGATGTTTCGGCTCTCGTCAATCCATTTCTGCAAGGTCTCCAGCTGCTCTTGATAGTCCTTCATGGTTCCTTCCTCCTCTATATTCCGGCCAGCAGCTTCTCCCGCTCCTGCTGGAGGGACTGCTTGGTATTCTTTTGTCCCTCCAATTCCCGGCGCAGTCCGTCCACCAGAGCCTCCACTTCGCACAGGGTGTTGGTTACCCCTTCCCGGGTCTGTTTTTCTCCTTCCGGCTCAAACAGATCGGAAAACAATTGCTCCAGGAAACAATCGGCAAAGGCAGAATACCCCTCCAGGTCTACAAGAGGCACATCTTTTGGGGTCAGTCCGGCCAGTTCTGTGCGCAGACGGCTCAGCGCTCCCCGGGTGTCCCGGGCATAGGCCTGGACCGTCTGCATGCTGATATACCCTCCCGGCATATCCCAGCCCCGGCCTTTGGCCTGCTCCAACGCACCGGCCAGCTCTTTCAGCCGCTTCAGCGCCTCTTCTCCCGCCTGAAGAGCCTCCTGCTCCTCCCGGATCAGGCGGTCCGCCGTCCCCATCTCCCGGGCGATCTCCACCAACCGCGGAACCTGGCTGCTGCCGGTACAGCACAAATACTGCTCCTTTTCCTTCAAAAGAGCCTGATACCGGCTCTCCTGCTGCTCCAGTTTGGCCCGTTCCTCCTTCACGTCCCACAGACGGTCCTCCAAGTCCCGCAGGTCCCACTCGGCTTCCTCATACCGCGCCCGGGCCTGGGCCACCTCCTGTTTGTCCCGGCGAAGCTTTCCGGTCTCGTGCTCTGCCTCCCGGCCGGAGGCCAAAAAGGCCTCCTTCTCCTCTGCCCGGTTCAGCCGCTCAAAGGCCTCTGCCGCCTTTTTGCGCTGCTGGAGATGCTGCTTCCCCAGGTCGGCCAGCATGGCATCCAGCTTTCCCGCCCGGTCCAGGTCCCGCCGCACCTGTCTGAGCTCTTGGTCGATCTGGCTCAGCTCCCGCATAGTCCTCCCCCTCTCCTGTTTATTATTTTTATTATATCACGTCCGCCCTGGCTGCGTCTCAATTTTTTCTGGACTTTCTTTCCCGCTTTCGCTACACTTATGAGTAATCGGATAAAAAGGAGCGTTTCTCCATGGATCAGATCATCGAAACTCTCTCCGCCGAGCTGGGCCGCCCTGCCCAGCAGGTGGAAAACGTGGTCACCCTCATTGACGAGGGAGCCACCATTCCCTTTATCGCCCGCTACCGTAAGGAGCTCCACGGCTCCATGGACGACCAGCTGCTGCGTCAGCTGGCGGAGCGCCTCCAGTACCTGCGCAACCTGGAGCAGCGCAAGGGCGAGATCAAAACCTCCATTGAAAATCAGGGTAAGCTCACCGATGAGCTCTCCGCCGCCATCGACGCCGCCAAAACCCTGGCCGAAGCGGAGGACCTGTACCGTCCCTACAAGCAGAAACGGCGCACCCGTGCCACCATCGCCCGGGAGAAGGGGTTAGCCCCCCTGGCCCAGCTGCTCTTCTCCCAGAGTCGGGACTGTCCCGCCCCCGAAGCGGCGGCTGCCGATTTCATCGACCCGGAGAAGGGGGTAGACAGCATTGAGGCCGCCCTCCAGGGAGCCAGCGATATCATCGCGGAGGAAATTTCCGACGACGCCGCCATCCGCAAGGAGCTGCGCTCGCTGTTCCTTCGCCGGGGCTTGGTGGTGTCTAAGGCGGCAGACAAGGAGCCGGAGGACACGGTGTACCGCCTCTACTACGACTTCAAGTGCCCGGTCAGCCGCATCCAGGGCTATCAGGTACTGGCCATCAACCGGGGCGAGCGAGAGGATGTGCTGAAGGTCTCGGTGGAGCTGGACGCGGAGACCGCCTACGTGGCCGTGCGCCGCGCGGTGCTGGTCCCCGGCGCGCCCTCCATGGCCTTTGTCCGCGCCGCCGCCGATGACGCCTACGACCGCCTCATCGAGCCCTCCCTGGAGCGTGAGATCCGCAGCCACCTCACCGACCAGGCCAACGAGGGGGCCATCCACATGTTTGCCCTGAACCTCAAGCCCCTGCTCATGCAGCCTCCGGTCAAGGGCAAGGTGACCATGGGTCTGGACCCGGGCTACCGCATGGGATGTAAAGTCGCTGTGGTAGACGGCACGGGCAAGGTGCTGGACACGGCGGTGGTCTACCCCACCTATGGAGAGCGCCAGAAGCAGGAGGCCATCCAGAAGCTGTCCGCCCTGGTGAAAAAGCACCACGTGGAGCACATCGCCATCGGCAACGGCACCGCCAGCCGGGAGACCGAGAAGATGACGGTGGAACTCATCCAGAAGCTGGGGGGCGGCGTGTCCTATATGATCGTCAGCGAGGCGGGAGCCAGCGTCTATTCCGCCAGTAAGCTAGCTGCCGAGGAGTTCCCCCAGTTTGACGTGAACCTCCGCAGCGCCGTATCCATTGCCCGGCGGCTCCAGGACCCCCTGGCCGAGCTGGTAAAGATCGACCCCAAGGCCATCGGCGTGGGCCAGTACCAGCACGACATGCCTCAGGCCCAACTGGGCGAGGCCCTGGACGGGGTGGTGGAGGACTGCGTCAACGCGGTGGGTGTGGACGCCAACACCGCCTCTCCCTCCCTCCTGCAGCGGGTGTCCGGTCTCAACGCCACCACCGCAAAGAACGTGGTAAAGTACCGGGAGGAGAACGGCGCCTTTACTACCCGCAAGCAGCTTTTGAAGGTCCCCAAGCTGGGTCCCAAGGCCTTTGAACAGTGCGCCGGCTTCCTCCGGGTCCCGGAGAGCAAGAGCGTGCTGGACCACACCGGAGTCCACCCGGAGAGTTACGCGGCAGCGGAAAAGCTCCTGGCCGCCTGCGGCTACACTCTGGAGGACGTGAGCAAGGGACAGATCGGCGAGCTGAAGCAGCGGGCGGAGAAACAGGGGCTGGACGCTCTGTCGGAGGTCTGCGGGGCGGGCGTGCCCACCCTGGCCGACATCATCAAGGAGCTGATGAAGCCGGGCCGTGACCCCCGGGACGAGCTGCCTCCCCCCATCCTCCGCACCGACGTGATGGAGGCCAAGGACCTGAAACCGGGCATGGAGCTTCAGGGCACGGTGCGCAACGTCATCGACTTTGGCGTATTCGTGGACATCGGCGTACACCAGGACGGCCTGGTCCACATCAGCAAGCTGCCCCGGCGGGTGAAGCACCCCAGCGAGCTTTTGTCCGTAGGGGATGTGGTAACGGTGTGGGTTTTGTCGGTGGACGAGGGGAAAAAGCGCATCAGCCTCACCATGAAAAAGCCCGGCGAGGGATAACCTTCCACACCGGAGCCATAGAATGTGGAAAACCGGAAAGGAGAATCCCCCATGCCTGTGTTCGATCTCCACTGCGATACCCTCACCGCCTTTATGAGCCCTCTGCGCTGCCGGGACACCCTGGACGATCCCTGCTCCGCCTTTGCTCTGTCGAAAGTCCAGACCATCCTCTGGTGTCAGTGCTGCGCCGTCTTTGTCCCCGACGGTCTCACTCCCCAGGAGGCGCTGGGCTACTATCGCTTTCATCAAAACAGCTTCCAGCGGCAGCTTCTGGACCGCACCTGTCAGGCCTCTGCTTGCACCACGGCCCAGGAAATATCTTCCGCCTGGGAGCAAAAGAAAACCGCCCTGGTGCTGACGGTGGAAAACGGCTCTCTGCTGGGGGCGGGTCTGGAGCATGTGGAGGAGCTGCGCCGGGACGGGGTGCGGATGGTGACTCTCACCTGGAACGGAGAGAACGCCTTGGGCTCCGGTCACGAGACCGACCACGGCCTTACCCCTCTGGGCAAGGAGGCGGTCCGGGCTCTGGAGGAGGCGGGCATCACGGTGGACGTGTCCCACCTCAACGACACCGGATTCCGGGACGTACTGGAGATAGCTGAAAAACCGTTCGCCGCCTCCCACTCCAACGCCCGCGCCGTCTGTGCCCACCGTCGCAACCTGGAGGATTGGCAAATCCGGGAGATGGTGATACGAAACTGTATCATCGGTCTTAATTATTACAGTCCGTTTTTGCGCTCCGACGGAAACGAGGCAGATTTTGACGACCTGTACCGCCACATCTGCCACTTTCTGGAATTAGGAGCCGAGAACTGTCTGGCTCTGGGCTCCGACTTTGATGGAGCCGACCTGCCCCCCTGTCTGGACGACTGCCGCAAGGTGCCCGTCCTGGGGGAGTACCTGATGAACCGTGGTCTAAGCCGCTCCCTGGTAGAAAAAATCTTCTGGCAAAACGCTCTAGAGTTTGCCCAAAAAAATTGGCAGTAACGCCTTGCGCCCCCTTTTTCTTCCGAGTATACTGGAGAAAAAGGGGGCGATTTCTGTGCTGGATGAGCTGGACTTTTTGGAGGAATACCAGGAGGACAACCGCATCGAGGCCAAGCGTGCCCAGGGCGGTCTGCCCCACAGCCTGTGGGAGACCTACTCCGCCTTCGCCAACACCCTGGGGGGTGTCATCCTGCTGGGGGTGGCCGAGGGAGCGGACAAGTCCCTCTACTCCGTGCCTCTCTTCGATCCCCAGGAGCTGGTGGACGAATTCTGGGACATGGTGAATGACCCCACCGTAGTCAGCGCCAACATCCTCCAGCCGGAGGACGTGCAGATCTTCCGCAGCGGGAAAAACGACATCGTAGCCATCTTCGTTCCCCGTGCCTCACAGAAAGACCGCCCCGTCTACATCGGCGGCGACCCCTACGCCGGCACCTACTACCGCCGGGGCGAGGGGGACTGGCGCTGTCCCCGCCACGAGGTGGATGCCATGCTGCAAGATCAAAAGGGATAAAAAAGGGATCTGCCCAAGGCAGATCCCTTTTTCTTATTGGTGAATGAGCGCCAGCAGCTCGGGGCCAATGTGGCCGTTGGCCGCCATCACACTGCTGGGGCCGTCCAGGGTAAGGGGCTTGCCCTCCGCGGTGGTGATCATGCCTCCCGCCTCCTGGACCAGGAGCATCCCCGCTCCAAAGTCCCAGGGCTTCAGACCTCCCTCCACATAGCCGTCGATCCGGCCCGCCGCCACATAGCACAGGCAGATGGAGGCCGCGCCGATGCGCCGTACGTCGTGGCTGGCGTCATAGATGGCCCGCATCCAGGTAAAGGTGCGGTCGGCCAGGTGCCGCTCGCCGGGATTGGTGCCCACGTCCACCAGGCTGTCACTGAGGTGCTGAGCCCCGCTGACATGGATGGGCTGTCCGTTGCAGAAGGCCCCGTGTCCCTTTCGGGCGGTGAACAGTTCCCCGGCATAGGGGTCGTAGATGAGGGCCATGGTTACCTCGCCTCCCTCGGCCAGGGCCAGGGACACCGCGCTGTGACAGTAGCCGTGGATCAGGTTGGTGGTGCCGTCCACCGGGTCCAGAATCCACACCGCACCGGACAGATCCACCTGGGAGTTGTCCTTCTCCTCCCCCATAAACTGCACCTCCGGGGCGATCTCCGCCAGCCGCTTCTGCAGCATGGTCTGCACCTCCAGGTCCACCTGGGTGACAAAGTCGGTGGCTCCCTTCTGACGGATATGTCCCGCCATATCCCGCCGGGCAAAAAGCTCTCCCGCCTCCCGCACCGCCTGGGATGCCTGCTCCAACAATTTCTCTGTATCCAACGCCATGACCGTCTCCTCCTCGTCTATGCCGGATTCCCGTATGGTTTTCGTGGTCATTATAGCACGTCCCCCTTCTGAGAAAAAGAGGACAATGCGCATATTTCTTCCGGTTTTCGGGCATGCTGGCAAAAAAGGAGGCGGTCATCCTTGGACATCAGCAAACAGGAATATAATCAGCTTATTCAGGCTCACGCCCGTCCCTCTCCCCTGGTGCGGGATATGCTGTGGGCTTTCTTTGTGGGGGGCGCCATCTGCACCCTGGGTCAGGTGCTGCGCAATCTGTACGAGAGCCTGGGACTCTCCGGCGACGACGCAGGCATCGCCGTATCGGTGACCCTCATCTTCCTCTCTGCCCTTCTCACCGGCCTGGGCCTTTTTGACAAGCTGGCCAAGCACGCAGGGGCTGGCACCCTGGTTCCCATCACCGGCTTTGCCAACGCCATGGTCTCTCCCGCCCTGGAATTTAAGAGTGAGGGCTATATTACCGGCACCGCCGCCAAGTTCTTTGTAGTGGCCGGACCGGTGCTGGTATTCGGGATCAGTGCCAGCGTGATCTATGGTCTCATCTGTTTTTTCTTTGGCCTTTAATTTTGTTCTGTGCAGAACCAACAAAAATTCTTCCTTTTCACCGGGGGCTTCTTGTGCTAAAATAGAAACAGTCCATTTCCCCTGGGAAAGAAAGGAAGATGTTTATGTGGGCGGAAAATAGTGTGTTTTACCAGATCTACCCCCTGGGCTTCTGCGGAGCCCCAAAGGAAAATGACGGCGTCACCGTCAACCGCATCGGCAAAATCGCCGATTGGGCGGACCATATCCAGCGTCTGGGGGCGGATGCGGTATACCTCTCCCCCATTTTTGAAAGTGACCGCCACGGCTACGATACCCGGGACTACCGGAAAATCGACTGCCGTCTGGGCACGAATGAGGACTTCGCCAAGGTGTGTGAGACCCTTCACGCCCATGGCATCCGGGTGGTGCTGGACGGCGTGTTCAACCACGTGGGCCGCGGCTTCTGGGCCTTTAAGGACGTGCAGGAGAAGAAGTGGGATTCTCCCTACAAGGACTGGTTCCACATCCACTTTGACGGCAACTCCAACTACAACGACGGTTTCTGGTATGAGGGCTGGGAGGGCCACTTCGAGCTGGTGAAGCTCAATCTCCGCAACCCCGCCGTGGTGGACTATCTGCTGGACTGCGTGCGCTCCTGGGTGGAAGAGTACGACATCGACGGCCTGCGCCTGGACGTGGCCTACTGCCTGGACCACGACTTCCTGCGCCGTCTGCGCCAGTTTACCAACAGCCTGAAACCGGAATTTTTCCTGGTGGGTGAGACCCTTCATGTGGACTACAACCAGTGGGTCAACGACCAGATGCTCCACAGCTGCACCAACTATGAGTGCTACAAGGGCCTCTACTCCAGTCTTAACTCCATGAACCTCTTTGAGATCGTCCACAGCCTGAAGCGGCAGTTTGGGCCGGAGAACTGGACCCTCTACAAGGGCAAGCACCTGCTGTGCTTCTGCGATAACCACGACGTGACCCGGGTGGCCAGCATCCTGCAGGAGCCCCGCCATCTGCCCCTCATTTACGGACTGATGTTCGGTATGCCCGGTATCCCCTGCCTGTACTACGGCAGCGAGTGGGGCGCCAAAGGGGAGAAACGGCCCGGCAACGACGATGAACTGCGCCCCTGCTTTGAGTCGCCGGAGTGGAACGAGCTCACCGACCTCATCGCCGCCATGGCCAAGGCCCACCGGGAGAGCGACGCCCTGTGCCACGGCGACTTCCAGGACGTGGTGCTCACCAACCGCCAGACCATCTTCCAGCGCAGGACCGACAAAGAACGGGTACTGGTGGCCATCAACGCCGACTCCCAGCCCTATGTGTCCCACTTCAACGCAAACTGCGGCCGGGCGGTGGATCTCATCACCGGCAAGGACCACGACTTCGGAGGCGGCAGCGAGCTGCCCCCCTACTCGGTGGCCTTCTGGAAGTGTGAGTGCTGAGTTTTATCTGTTTTCCGCGGATGCCGGACACCCTCCGGCGTCCGCGGTTTTTTCTTCCATTTAACAAAATCTCCCTCAACTTTTTAACCTGGCTGTGGTATACTGAAATGGAGTATGGATACCGTGCCCTCCACTGGGAATGGCACGTGTGTGGATCGAAAGAAAGAGGGATCACTGTATGCCGAAAATCGTGGATACCCGCTATACCCAGGACCGTGAGCTGTCCTGGCTGCGGTTTAACGAACGTGTACTGGAGGAGGCCAAGGACGAGAGCGTGCCTCTTATGGAGCGGCTGAAATTTGCCGCCATCTTTACCAGCAACCTGGACGAGTTCTTTATGATCCGGGTAGGCTCTCTGTGCGACCTGACCCTGGTGAAGGAGCCCCACTTTGACGCCCGTACCGGTCAGACTCCCGACCAGCAGCTCTCCGCCATCTACCAGGCGGTCACCCCCCTGTACAAGATGCGGGACAAAGTGGTGGACCAGCTGGAAAAGCGGCTGCGCACCTGCAACATCTGCCGCATGACCATGGACGAGATGGACACCAAGGAGCGCAAGCAGGTGGAAAACTGGTTCCGGGACGAGCTGCAGCCCATTCTCTCTCCCCAGGTGGTGGACTCCCGCCACCCCTTCCCCCACCTGTCCAATAAGGTGCTCAACATCGTGCTGCGGCTGCAGAGCGACGGCCAGGAGGCCCTGGGTCTCATTCCCATCCCCCAGAGCCTGCCCCCCTATTTTGTCCTGCGGGAGCGTGGTGTGCGGTACATCCTCACCGAGGACGTACTGCTGGAGTACGCCAAAAAACTCTTCCCCACCTTCAGCGTCCAGGGCAAGGCGGTCTGCTCCGTCACCCGCAACGCCGACATCAGCCCTGAGGACGAGGCCTATGACGTGGACGAGGACTACCGTCAGCACATGCGCAAGATCGTGAAAAAGCGCAACCGTCTGGCTCCGGTGCGTCTGGAGATCCAGAGCAGCACCCGGGACGAGAAGGCCATTGAATTTTTGTGCAGCAAGCTCAAGCTCAGCCGGGAGCAGGTCTTTTTCTCCAAATGCCCCCTGCGCATGAACTACGTCTTCTCTTTGGAGGGTCTGCTGCCCCCGGAGAGCAAATCCGCCCTGTGCTATCCTCCCTACCCCCCCCGCTTCCCCGCCTGTCTGCGCCAGGATGAAAAAATTCTGCCCCAGATCCTGCGCCACGACGCGCTGCTGTTCTACCCCTTCGAGTCCATGGACCCCTTCCTCCATCTGGTGCGTGAGGCGTCCTCCGACCCCAACGTGCTCTCCATCAAAATCACCATCTACCGCCTGGCCTCCAAGGCCAAGCTGGCCGAGTACCTGTGCGCCGCCGCCGAAAACGGCAAGGAGGTCACCGTGCTCATGGAGCTGCGCGCCCGCTTTGACGAGCAGAACAACATCCAGTGGGCCGAGCGCATGGAGGAGGCGGGCTGCACCATCCTCTACGGCACCGAGGGGTTCAAGGTCCACTCCAAGATCTGTCTCATTACCCGCCGGGAGCGCGGAAAGATCCAGTACATCACCCAGGTGGGTACCGGCAACTACAACGAAAAGACTGCCAAGCAGTACACCGACCTGTGCCTGATGACTGCCCGGCCCGAGCTGGGCGAGGACGCAGCTGTGCTCTTCCGGAACATGGCCATCGCCAACCTGAGCGGTGACTACAAGCAGCTGCTGGTCTCCCCCTTCCAGCTGCGGGACAAGGTGCTGGAGCTCATGGACCGGGAGATCAAAAAAGGTTCCGAGGGCTACATCTTCCTGAAACTCAATTCCATCACCGACCGCAAGCTCATCGACAAGCTGGCTGAGGCTTCTCAGGCCGGAGTGGAGGTAGTCATGAACGTGCGGGGCATCTGCTGCATCCGTCCCGGAATTCCCGGTCTCACCGACCACATCACCATCTTCTCCATTGTGGGCCGCTATCTGGAACACACCCGCATCTACCGGTTTGGCCGGGGAGACAACGCCGATCTGTTCATCTCCTCTGCCGACTTTATGACCCGGAACACGGAGCGCCGGGTGGAGGTGGCCTGCCCCGTGCTGGACCCCCAGGTGCGCCGCTCCATCTTCCATATCTGCGACGTGCTGGTATCCGACAACGTCAAGGCCCGCCAGCTTGGTCCCGACGGACAGTGGAGTCCCCGCAAGACCGGCGCCGCCCCCTGCTCCAGCCAGGATGTGTTCCTGGAGGAGGGTATGGGAACCACCTACCAGGAGCCCGCCGCCCATCCTGCCAAACGCAAGAAGGGTCTGCTGAGCCGTCTGTTCAAACGCTGAAGTCTTTCCTTTGCCTGCCGTGTCTGACACGGCAGGCTTTTTTTGTATTTTTTCCCGAAAAGGCAAAGACTTCCCCGGAAAAATCCACAATTCCCCGCCGGCTTTGCATTTGAAAAATCTGCCTTGGCAGCCTTGGAATCTCCGTCCTGTTTGCGCCGGGAAAAAACCGTCCATACTGTCTAAGGCGGCAAAGATGCCGCGCAAAATTGACATGGGGGTGAAATTTTGCAGGAAAAATCAAAACAAACGCCCGGACACCGGCGTCTGGGCGGCGGTGTGTGGACGGCGGCAGTCTGTCTGCTGCTGGTACTGACTCTGTCGGGGGACCGGGCTCTGGCCGCCCCAGCCTGGGACGCCGCCGCCTGCGCCGGCTCGGTGGAGATCGGCGACACGGTCATTCCCCTGGGCCGGGCGGTGGGTATCAAGCTCTTTTCTGACGGTGTGGTGGTTACCGGCTTGTCCGATGTGGAGTCCTCCGGCGGCACTGTGTCCCCCGGACGAACCGGCGGTCTGCGAGCAGGGGATGTGATCACCCACATCAACGGCCAGCAAGTCAGCACCATCGAGGGCGTCCAGGCCCTGCTGGCCCAGCAGCAGGGGCAGCCTCTCACCCTCCAGGTCCAGCGGGAGGATCAGTCTCTCCAGCTCAGCGTCCAACCGGCCCAAAACCAGGACGGCACCTATCAGCTAGGCGTGTGGCTGCGGGACTCCATGGCGGGCATCGGCACCCTTACCTTCTATGATCCTCAGTCCGGCGTGTTTGCCGCTCTGGGCCACGGGATCAGCGATGTGGACACGGCCATCCTCATGCCCCTGGAAACCGGGAGCATCATGAAGGCCACGGTGTCTGACGTCAAGAAGGGGTTAAGCGGTGAGCCGGGAGAGCTGCACGGCGTGTTTGATCTCCAGCATGACCTGGGCAACCTGTACGCCAACACCCAGCAGGGTATCTTCGGCACCCTGGATGACAAGGCGCTGGTGCAAAACGGCCAGGGCGTGGAGATCGCCTCCCGGGACCAGGTGCACACCGGCAAAGCTACCATTCTCTCCAATATTGCCGGCGACCAGGTGGAGGAGTATGAGATCGAGATTCTGACCCTCTATCCGGAGAGCAGCGGAGACACCCGCAACCTCATGATCCAGGTCACCGATCCCCGCCTGCTGGAAACGACCGGAGGAATTGTCCAGGGAATGTCTGGAAGTCCCATTCTCCAGGACGGGCGGCTTGTGGGCGCGGTCACCCACGTCCTCATCAACGAGCCCTCCCGGGGTTACGGAATTTTGGCAGAAAACATGGTAAAAACCGCCCAAAGCAGCGCAAAAGCCGCCTGACAGATTTGAAAAAGTACAGCCGCCCCGGATGGGAAACGACCCGATCCGGGGCGGTATTTTGGTTCTCTTTGTGCCGGTTTTTCCTGCAAACGTCGAACTTTGTCGAAAGATGTCGAACTTTTGTTTACCATTTTTTGGTAAAAATATCTTGCGCATACTGTCTGATTATGGTACATTTTATTTGACCGTTTCAGTGTGTGTAACGGTCAGAATGCCAGCCTTGCAAAGAAGGGAGTTTACATTCATGGAAGCAACCGTATCACTGTTGGTAGCGGACGCCAACGAGGAGTACCGGCATCAATTTATCGAGATGCTCCAGGCCGAACCGGACCTGCAGGTGGTGGGAGAGACCGGGGACGGACTGGTCCTGCTGGACCAGCTGAAGACACTGCGCCCTGACGTAGTGGTGATGGAGATCGTCCTGGGGGGCATCGACGGTATTGAGGTGCTGGAACGGCTGTCTCAGATGGAGCTGGACTACCGCCCCAAAATCCTGATTCTGTCCAGCTATGCCCGGGGCGGAATGGCTGACCTCGCCGCCTCTCTGGGGGCCGATCACTATATGTCCAAGCCCTGCCGGCCCAACGCCGTATGTCAGCGCATCCGCCAGCTAGCGGCTTTTGCCACGGTCCCTAGTAATTCACAGGAGTCAGCCCGCTCCTTGGAGGCCATGGTCACCTCCATTATCCACGAGGTGGGCGTACCCGCCCACATCAAGGGCTACCAGTATCTCCGGGAGGCCATCATTCTGGCAGTAGAGGATATGGACGTCATTAACGCGGTGACCAAGGTCCTCTATCCGGAAGTGGCCAAGCGCTTTGGCACCACTGCCTCCCGGGTGGAGCGTGCCATACGCCATGCCATCGAAGTGGCCTGGGACCGGGGCGACCTGGAAACCCTGCAAAAATACTTCGGCTACACTGTTTCAAACGTAAAAGGCAAACCCACCAATTCGGAATTCATTGCCATGATTGCCGACCGCCTTCAGCTTCAGCGCCGGGAAGGCTGATCGAAAACGACGGCGCTTACCCATAAGTATATCCCAACCCCCGTATCCTATGTAGTAGAAATGAGCAGAATCATGATAGTATCCCCTCCAGACGGACCTTTGAGCTGTATCTCTATGGTCCGTCTTTTTTTGCCCTTCTGGATTTTTCTGTCTCCATTTGCTATAATAAGACGAAAAGCGGCCCAGTCAGCCGGGCCGCTTTTTCCATTCCCATTGATACAAAAGGAGCGATATGTATGACTATTGAGTATACCCCCCGCGGGGTTTGTTCCCGTTTCTTCTCCATCAAGGTGGAGGACGGCATCATTCAGTCCGTACAGATCATCGGCGGGTGTGACGGCAATCTTCAGGGCATCTCCCGTCTGATTGAGGGCATGAAGGTGGAAGACGCCATCGCCCGCATGGAGGGCATCCGATGCGGCGGCAAACCCACCTCCTGTCCCGACCAGATCGCCAAGGCCCTGCGTACCGCACTGCCTCAGGCCTGAGTGGTCTTTTCCGGCTGTCCGTGGAGCAGCGCCTGCCGCTTGAGCCAGGGGATCTTCCGCCAGTAAAACAGCACCGTCACCACCGGCGGGATCAGGTCGGAGATGGGCTCGGCAAAGAAGATCGCCATAGCCCCAAAGGCGGCAGGAAGGATAAAGATGGCCACAAAATACACCAGCTTACGGAAGGCAGACAGGGGCAGGGAGTAGCGCATCATGCCCATCCCGGTCAGCCCGTCCACGATCACATACTGCACACCCAGGGGCACAATGCCCAGGGAGGTGATGCGGATGGCGGTGACTGCCAGGGCGGACACCTGTACATCGGGGGTGAAGATGCGGGTAAAGGGGGCGGCAAACAGCTGCCCCACCAGGCATAGCACCCCGGTGTACGCCACCGCGATGATCAGGATGTACTTCTGGGCCTCCAGGATACGCTTGGGCTGTCCCGCTCCCAGGTTGTAGCCCAGAATGGAGGCAGTCCCTCCTGTCATGCCGCCCAGAGGCATGGTGACCACCAGCATGAAGCTCTGGGAAATGGTGGCCGCCGCCACCAGCAGATCGCCCTGGCTCTCTCCGCCGTAGCGCTGGAGCAGGGCATTGAGGACAATGATCATCAGGTTATCCACCGCAATGATCAGGAAGGGCGTCAAACCGGTAAGCAAAATGCGGCCCATCAGCCATGGACGGTAACCGCCAAAGGAGATCCCCACCTGGGGTGCCGGTCCAAACAGGAAGTGGAGCACAAACAGACAGCTGCACAGCTGGCTGAGCACGGTGGCGATCGCCGCCCCCTTGACTCCCATCTTCAGCCCGAAGATAAACAGCGGGTCCAGCACGATGTTCATCACCGCGCCCAAAATCACCGACTGCATTCCCTTTTGGGCAAAGCCCTGGCAGATGACAAACTGGTTCATACCCGTGGACAGCAGTGCAAAGACGGTACCCGTCAGATACCAGGAGTAGTACTCCATGGCATAGGGCAGAGTCTCAGGGCTGGCGCCGAACAGCATCAGTGCAGGCCGGCGGGTGGCGTAAGCCACCCCCATCAGCGCCAGGGACATGACGATCAGCAGCAAAAAGGCGTTGCCCACGATCTGTTTGGCCTGCTCCCGCCGTCCTTCGCCCAGGCGGATGCTCACCAAGGGCGAGCCTCCTACACCCACCCAGAAGGCTACCGACCCCAGCATAGTCACAATGGGTCCGCACACCCCTGCGCCCGCCAGGGCCAGACTGCCCACCTCCGGGATATTTCCGATGTAAATTCGGTCCACCACGCTGTACAGCACGCTGACAAACTGGGCCAGCATGCTGGGAATGGCAATACGCAGCACCAGCGGGCGGATCGGATCGTTTCTCAGATCATTTTCCACTCTCATGCTCTATTTTCTCTCCCATTTCTCACACATTTTGCCGGTTTTCCGGCTGAGTAGCGGATATTATAGCACACTGTCCATAGACTGTAAAGCCGCCCGTCCATTCTTCCGGACCAGGGCGGAATTTTTTTGCCTTCCCCCCTTGACAGCCGTGTATATGGCATATATACTGTGCATATAGTATATATACACTATAACGGAAGGAAGGCCGCAAACTCCGTCCGACCCATGCGCAGGGCGGACAGGGGCGGGCGGTTTATATGGTGCGCCAAATGGATATCATTCTCAGCAACTCCAGTGGAAAACCCATCTACGAACAAATCTCGGACCAAGTGAAAAGTCAGATCCTGTCCGGCACGCTGGCGGAAGGGGACGCTCTGCCCTCCATGCGTCTGCTGGCCAAGGAGCTGCACATCTCGGTCATCACCACCAAGCGGGCCTATGAGGAGCTGGAACGGGAGGGGTTCTTACAGAACATTCCCGGAAAAGGCTGTTTTGTGGCCCCCCAAAACCGGGAACTGCTGCGGGAAGCCCAGCTGCGCCGGGTGGAGGAATTTCTCTCCCTGGCTGTGGACGAGGCCCGAAAGGGCGGCTTCACCCTGGAAGAGCTTACGGAAACGCTCAACATATTGTATCAAGGTGAATGATTATGACAAATAGTATTGAAATATCCGGCCTTTGCAAATCCTACGGCGACTTTGCCCTGGACCACATCGATCTGAAGCTCCCCGGCGGGTCCATCATGGGCCTCATCGGAGAAAACGGCGCTGGCAAGACCACCACCATCAAGTGCATCCTGAATCTGATCCGCCGGGACGCAGGCACCATCACTCTTATGGGCTATGACAACATCGCCCAGGAGCAGCAGGCCAAGTCAGAGGTGGGCGTGGTGCTGGACGAGTGCTACTTCCACGACACCCTGCGCCCCACAGACATCCACACCATTCTCTCCCGGGTCTATGAGAATTGGGATAAAGCGCTCTTTGCCTCCTGCCTGAACAAGTTTCAGCTGCCCGAGGGCAAATATGTCAAGGAGTTCTCCCGGGGCATGAAGATGAAGTTGTCCCTGGCCGCCGCACTGGCCCACCACCCCAAGCTGCTGATTCTGGACGAGGCCACTGCCGGACTGGACCCGGTGGTGCGGGATGAGATCCTGGACGAGTTTCTCAACTTTATCCAGGACGAGGAGCACTCCATTCTCATCTCCAGCCACATCACCAGCGACCTGGAGAAGGTTGCCGACTACATCACCTATCTCCACCAGGGGAAGGTGGTCCTCTCGGAGGCCAAAGACGTGATTCAGGACAGCTACGGCCGCCTGGGCTGTACCGCCGCCGACCTGCTGACCGTTGATTCCAAGGACCTGGTTCGGGTGCGGAAGGGCTCCTACGGCTGCGAGGCTCTGGTGAGTGACCGGGCCGCCTTCCGTAAAAAATACACCCAGCTGATGGTGGAGCCCATCTCCCTGGAGGATATCATGCTCTTCATTGGAAAGGGGGAGTCAGTATGACCGGCCTCATCGTCAAGGATTTTCTGGTCATGCGGAAATCCATCAAAACTTACATTCTGTTTCTGCTGTTTTATTTTGTCATGGCGGCCTTAGGGATTTTTCCGATCTCATTCATCACCGCCATGGTACAGATCATCATTATGATGCTGCCCCTGAGTGCCTTCTCCTATGATGAGCTGTCCAAGTGGGACCGGTACGCCTTCTCTCTGCCTCTGAGCCGCCGGGCTGTGGCGGGTGCCCGCTACCTCTTCGCTCTGATCCTCACCCTGTTTGCCGCCCTGTTCGGCCTGGTGACCTGCCTGATCTTGTCCCTGGCTTTTCATGACTCCAAGCTGGTGGAAAACTGCATGACGGTCATGGTCTCTCTGGGCCTGGGCCTTCTCTATTGCGACATCTTACTTCCCCTGACCTATAAGCTGGGACCAGAGCGCGCCCGGCCCTACTTCTACCTGGTCATCTTCCTGCCCATCATTCTTCTGGTCGGAGCCTCTAAACTTGGGCTGCTGGATGGGCTCTCCTTCCTGGAACAGATCCCCGAAGCCTCCGCCATCGCATTTGTTCTTCTGCTTCCCTTCCTGCCTCTGCTGGGGATGGGTGTGTCCTATCTCATCTCCTGCCGCATCCTGGAACACAAAGAGTTTTAAGGGGCCCGCTGGTTTTCCCTTGCACCCCGCTCCCCCTTCGTGCTACAATGTGAGTAGAGATATTTGGGAGAGGAAGTGTGTTCTATGACCGCTCATCAGGCCATCAAGGAACTCAAGCAAGTCCGGCAGTACTGCACCGCCAGCGCCATCCCCGCTATCGACTACGCCATCCAGGTGCTTCAGGGCCTGGCCGAGCGTGAGAAGAAGCTGGAGGAGGAAAAGAAGCACCAGCCCTGCGGCCCTGCCGCCGAGAAAATCCCCGATTAACCAACAAAAGGCCCCATCCTTTCGGATGGGGCCTTTCCTTATTCTATGGAATATTTCTTAGTCCTCCACACCGTCGCCGTGGGTACGCATGAAGAACAGGAAGCCCAGCACCAGCACAACGCCCACAGGCAGAGCCAGCAGACCGGGAGCGCCGAAGTGGATCAGCAGACCGGCCAGCACATAGCTGAAGCAGGAGATCGCGGCACAGGCGGTGGCATAGGGCAGCTGAGTCGCCACGTGGTTGACGTGGTCACACTGCGCACCGGCAGAGGCCATAATGGTGGTGTCGGAGATGGGGGAGCAGTGGTCGCCGCACACAGCACCGGCCATGCAGGCGGACACACAGACCACACCCATGGGGTCGTTCAGGGGGAAGATGGCCAGGGTGATGGGGATCAGGATGCCGAAGGTGCCCCAGCTGGTGCCGGTGGCAAAGGCCAGCAGGCAGCCGATGACGAACACGATGGCGGGCAGGAACAGAGCAAAGCCCTTGGCATACTCATTGACCACATACTCCACGAAGGCGGTGGCACCCAGGGAGTCGGTCATGGCCTTCAGAGACCAGGCAAAGGTCAGGATCATGATGGCGGGCACCATGGCCTTGAAGCCCTCGGGGATGCAGCCCATCATGTCACGGAAGGACATAGAGCGGCGGATGGAGTAGAAAATCAGGGTGAAAATGAGGCCGAAGGCGGAGCCCAGCATCAGGCCAACCGAGGCATCAGAGTTGGAGAAGGCGTCCACAAAGGTGGTGCCGGAGAAGAAGCCGCCGGAGTAGATCATACCGATCACGCAGCAGACCACCAGCACAATGATGGGCAGCACCAGGTCAATGACCTTGCCCTTGCTGTCGTCGGCGTCCTCCTCGATGAGGCCAGCATAGGGGTTGGAGCCGGAGAACAGGTCGCCGGTCTTGATCGCGTTGCGCTCATACTTGAGCATGGGGCCAAACTCCACCTTCATAACCACCATGGAGATCATCATCACGATGGTCAGCAGAGCGTAGAAGTTATAGGGGATGGCCTTGATGAACAGAGCCAGGCCCTGGCCGTCCTCCACGAAGCCGGAGACTGCGGCGGCCCAGGAGCTGATGGGGGCGATGATACACACGGGGGCAGCGGTGGCGTCGATGAGGTAGGCCAGCTTCACGCGGGAGACGTTGTGCTTGTCGGTGATGGGACGCATCACGGAACCCACGGTGAGGCAGTTGAAGTAGTCATCGATGAAGATGAGCACACCCAGCAGAATGGCGGCCAGCTGCGCGCCCACACGGCTCTTGATGTTCTCGGAGGCCCAGCGTCCGAAGGCGGCGGAGCCGCCCGCCTTGTTCATCAGGCACACCATGGAACCCAGGATGACCAGGAAGATCAGGATGCCCACGTTGTAGCTGTCGGACAGCACGGAAGCGATGCCGTCCTCAAAGACGTGAAGGACGGTGCCCTCGAAGGAGAAGTTGGAGTAAAGCAGGCCGCCCACCAGGATACCGATAAACAGAGAGGAGTAAACCTCCTTGGTGATCAGAGCCAGGGCAATGGCGATGACAGGGGGCAGCAGGGCAAAAGCGGTAGCGTAGAAGTTGCTGGCCGCGGGGACCACACCTTCGCCGCCGCAGGTGGCGCACACGTTGGTCCCTTCACAGACAGCGCAGGCGGGGTCGGTGCCGTAGCACTCCATGCAGATGCCGTAGCCCTGGCAGGCAGAGCACTCCACGGTGGGGCGGCTTCCGCCCTCTCCGGCGGCAAAGGCCACGCTCATCAGGGTCAGAACCAGGATCAGTGCCAGCACGATCCGGCCCAACCAGCGTCGGTTCATTCTCATAGTTCTCATTTCCCTCCAAAAATTAGTTCCACCGGGACGACCAACACACACGACATCTCTCCCGGTGCGCTTGCGCAACAAAAAACCATGAACGCGAAGCGCGCCCATGGCAAAACCGGATGTCCCCTTTCCGCAGAAAACCGCGGCAAGAGGACCTCTGGATAGCGCTCCACAAAAGTGACAGTCCGCAGGATCTTATCCCGCGGCCCAGGTCCGCCGCCCAGGCAGGCGGTGGGGACCTTCGGCGGTTCACCCTCTCCTCCGGAACGGCTGCCTGGCCTTGTCCCGGAGTACGCATGAGAACCGCGCCTCTATCCCTTTTATTTGATTGGGTGTATCCTACCATGCTCCAGGGGGAATGTCAAGGCTGATTCCCGTTTTTCCCCCAGAATTCCCGTTTATTTGGGCACTTTCTCCATCATGAAAAAGGTAAATGTGCCGGTGACCACCAGTTTGCCCTGATCGTTGTACAGCTCCACCTGGATGACCGACAGGGTGCGTCCCTCCTTTTTCGGGGTGGCGATGCAGGTGATGCGCTTGCCGCTGGCCGGACGGAGAAACTCCATGCTGCTGCCGGCGGTGACACAGCGCCGTCCGGTGGCACAGGCACAGCTGCCTCCCACCGTGTCCGCCAGGGTGGCCAGCGCTCCGCCGTGAACCATGCCATGGGGGTTGATGCTGTCCGGTCCAACCTCCAGCACGCCCTCTGCCCGGCCGGGCTCCACTTTGGTGACGTAGATCCCGTTCTCATAGGAGAACTGATGGGGCTGATTGACCACGCTGGAGATAGGTTGAATTTTTTCTAAGGGTTCCATGGAACTTCCTCCTGAAATTTGCTCAAATTGACACCATATTAGCACAAACCGGCCCGCCCGGCAAGGCTGCGTTTCCCTTTTCCCTTCCACGGCATAGGATGGGGAGAAATCCCACATGTTTGGAGGCAGAACCATGAAGCAGAAAACACCCGGGCTCACGCTGGAGCCCTTTGACCAGGACACCTTCCAGAGGGTGTGGCGCAGAGTCATGCCGGACCAGGATCTGAGCCCCATCCAGCCCACCGTCCCCGCCTTCTCCCCTGACTCTCCCGGCACGCCGGAGACCCCCACACCCCCAGTCTCGCCCTGTCCCCCCCAGACCTCCCCGCCTGCCTGTCTGTGCCCGGATTCCGAGAGCTACGCCCCCTGTCTGGAACAGCTGATGGAGGACACCTGTGCCCTCTCCCGGGCCTATCAGAGCACCGCCCGGCGCTGCGGCGGGCGCACCGCCCGACTGCTCAGCAGTCTCCTACCCAGCCTGGGTCAGGACCACCGGCGGCTGTGCGCGGCCTATTTTCTCATCACCGGGGAGCGCTACACCCCCGCCTCTCAGGCCGTTCCCCTGTCCGGAGCCGCTCCCTGGCAGCTGCGCAGTCTCTTTTTGCTGGAGCAGCAGAGGGCCGCCAAGTTGTCCGACTACGCCGCAGGCACTTCGGGCGACCCCTGCCTGCGGGAGCTGTTCCGGGAGCTGGAGCACGCCGCCCGACTGCGTGCAGGGCGCATCCGCGCACTGTTGGAGCAGTTGTGACGCACCTTGACTACCCTTCTTTCCCTGGGGTAAACTAAGGAAAACAGGCCCTCGGGCCGGAAAGAGGGTAGCAACATGGCACAGCTGCGGGAGTTTACCTATCCGTCCAGCGACGGCGTCCACACCATCCACGCCCAGGAGTGGGTCCCCCAGGGCCCGCTCCGTGGCGTGGTGCAAATCGTCCACGGAGTTGCGGAGCATATAGGCCGCTATGAGGGGGCTGCCGCTTTTCTGGCAGAGCACGGCTATCTGGTGTGCGGCGAGGACCACCTGGGCCACGGCAAGACTGCCGGTCCGGGCGAGGAGGGCTTTTTCGGGGAGAAGGACGGCTGGTCCATGGTGACCCGTGACGTGGCCGCCCTGCGCAAGCTCCAAGGGGAGAAGTACCCGGATCAGCCCTACTTCCTTCTGGGCCACTCCATGGGTTCCTTCCTTACCCGCACCTACCTCATCAACTACCCCGGCACCCTCACCGGGGTCATCCTGTCCGGCACCGGACAGGAGAGCGCTCCCCTGGTTGCCCTGGGCAAGTGGCTGGCCGGGATGGAGCGCCGCCGCCTAGGTCACCGGGGGATCAGCCCCCTGGTGGACAAGCTATCTTTGGGGGCCTACAACCGGAAATTCGCCCCCAACCGCACCGGGGCTGACTGGATCTCCCGGGATGAGGCCCAGGTGGATGCCTACCTGGCCGATCCCTACTGCCAGTATCAGTCCACCGTGTCCATGTTTGAGGCCATGATGGGCGGCCTTCAGTATATCGCAAAAAAGGAGAACCTGGCCCGTATGGACCCCAGCACCCCGGTTTACTTCTTCTCCGGCGACCAGGACCCGGTGGGCGGCATGGGCAAGGGGGTAAAAAAAGTAGTGGAGATGTTCCGCCAGGCCGGGTGCCGGGACGTGACGCTCCGCCTCTATCCCGGCGGCCGCCACGAAATGTTCCATGAGCTCAATGCCCCGGAGGTGCTGGACGACCTGCTCTCCTGGCTGGAGGAACACCGCGGAAACGCTTGACGGAGCCCGCCCTCCGGTTTACAATCGGAGGGAAGAAACAAAGGAGGGGTTTTCGTGACCTATCAGGAAGTTCTGGCCGCCGCCCGCACCTGCAGCGGCCCCTATTGCAAGGCCTGCCCGGTGTGCAACGGCAAGGCCTGCGGCAGCACTATGCCCGGCCCCGGCTCCAAGGGAACCGGCACCGTGGCGGTGCGCAACTACCAGGCCTGGCAGGAGATCTGCCTCAACATGGACACCATCTGTGAAAACGGCCCGGTGGACACCAAATTCAACTTTTTCGGTCAGGAGTATGACCTGCCCGTCTTTGCCGGCCCGGTGGGCGCGGTAAACCTCCATTACGGGGACAAGTACAACGACCTGGAGTATAACAACATCCTGGTTCCCGCCTGCGCCCAGGCCGGCATCGCCGCCTTCACCGGCGACGGCACCAACCCTGAGGTCTTTACCGCGGCCGCCGCCGCTATCGGCGCCAACGGCGGCAAGGGCATCCCCACCGTGAAGCCCTGGGACCGGGACACCCTGTATGCCAAGCTGGACGCCGCCAAGGCCTCCGGCGCCAAGGTATTCGCCATGGACATCGACGCGGCGGGCCTGCCCTTCCTGAAGGGCCTCAATCCCCCCGCCGGCTCCAAGACGGTGGCCGAGCTGCGGGAAATCATTGAGTACGTAAAAGTGCCCTTCCTCATCAAGGGCATTATGACCGTCAAGGGTGCTCAGAAGGCGCTGGAGGCGGGAGCCGCCGGCATCGTGGTCTCCAACCACGGCGGCCGCGTTCAGGACGGCGTCCCTGCCACCGCCAGCGTGCTGCCCGCCATCGCCCAGGCCGTGAAGGGCCAGATGGTGGTGCTGGTGGACGGCGGCATCCGTACCGGCGTGGATGTGTGCAAGGCTCTGGCCCTGGGCGCTGACGCCTGTATCCTGGCCCGGCCCTATGTCACCGCCGTCTACGGCGGCCAGGCTGAGGGCGTGAAGGTGCTCACCGACAAGCTCAAGGGCGAGCTCCAGGACACCATGGCCATGTGCGGAGTCCATAGCCTGAGTGAGATCTCCGGCGATATGATCTTCCGGGGCTGATCGCCCCTCCTTTTACCGGCGCGGGATTCCCCGCGCCGGTTTTTTGCCCCTTTGGTTGACATTGTAGACCAGCTGGGATATAATAGGTCTACAAAGTAAACCAGTATAGGAGGCGACGGAATGGAACAGACTCTCACCCACAGCGAGTGGTATGTGATGGACTGCCTGTGGCAGCACAGTCCCAGCACTGTGATGGAGCTTGTCACCGCCCTGCACCAAAAGGTAGGCTGGGCCAAGAGCACCACCATCACCACCCTGCGGCGCATGGAGGACAAGGGTCTGGTGACGGTGGAGATACATGGCCGCACCAAGTACTACACCCCCGCCCTGGAGCGGGATAAGGCGGTGCGCCGGGAGACCCGCTCCTTTCTGGACCGGGTATACCAGGGCAGCGTGGGGCTGATGGTATCCGCCATGGCCAGTGAGAAAGCCCTCAGTCAAGAGGAAATCGATGCCCTATATGCCATTTTGAAGGAGGCGGAAAAGCAATGAACACCCTGCTGCAATGGTTTGTGACCTCGTCGGTACTCATTTTGGCGGTGCTGGCTCTGCGTCGCCTGCTGGGCGGGCGCATCTCTCCCCGGGTGAAGTACGCCCTGTGGGGGGTAGTGTTGCTGCGGCTGCTGGTACCCTTCCAGATTCCCATGCCCAACCTGCCCACAGCGGCGGACCTGACTCCGGAGCCCACCTCCCTCACCCAGACCACCATCCCCATTCTGCCCTCCTCCTACTCCATGGAGGAAGTGGAGGCGGGCCAGGCCCCCAATCTGTATCTTAACGACCAGGGACAGGTCCACACCGCCAACAGTACCGGGACGGTAAAGCCCTCCGCCGACGGACAGCGGGCGGTGTTTTCCCTGGTATGGCTCTCCCCCGCCCAGCTTCTGCTGGGGGTGTGGGGTGCAGGCGCGGTCATCCTCGCCCTGGTATTGCTGGGCTCCAACCTGCGCTTTTATGCAAAGCTGCGCCGCAGGAGAACTTCTCTGGACCTGGATGACTGCCCACTGCCGGTGTATACCGTGGAATCGCTGCCCTCCCCCTGCCTGTTTGGGCTCTTCCGCCCCTGCATCTATCTCACACCCCAGCTGACGTTAGACTCTCCCACCCGCGCCCATGTTCTGGCCCACGAGCTGACCCACTACTGCCAAAAGGACCACATCTGGTCTGCCCTGCGGTGTTTGGCTCTGGCACTGCACTGGTATAACCCCCTGGTGTGGCTGGCGGTGGCACTGTCCAAGCAGGATGGGGAACTCTCCTGCGACGCCGGGGCAGTCAAGGCCCTGGGGGATGAAGAACGCATCCCTTACGGCCGTACTCTGGTCTCCCTGGTGGCCCAGCGGAGCCTGCGTCCAGAGGATCTGCTGTCCTGCTCCACCTCCATGGTAGAGGGAAAGGGGAGCATCCAGGAGCGCATCGCCCAGCTGGTCAAGCACCCGAAGGCCAAAAAGACGGCCCTCGCTGCGGCAGTGGTCCTGCTGGCCCTGGCGGCGGTATTTACCTTTGGAGGCAGTCAAAACCAGCCGGAGGATGTCAGCCAAGACGGCGATACCTCCTATTGGGATCAGGTCGAAAATGCTCAATCTATCCGGTATTCTCCCCCTCTTTACTCCAGCGCAGCTTACCCGGATGCGATTGCCGATGCAGATCTTTTGCAGGAAGCAAAAACACTGCTGAGTCAGGCCAAAGCCCCTGATCCTTCCACACTGGATGCCGACTGGACAGAGCCGCTTTTTTCTGCCTCTACCATTGCTCTGGTGAACCCGGATAACAGCATGTCCCGTTATTACCTTTGCAACTTGGATGGACGCGACTACCTGGTTACCCCCGCCCAGCTGAACGCAGAGAAATACACCCCGGTGGCCGTGTTCTCCCAGGACGCTGGCGTAGTAGAGTCCGCTCTGGCCGCTCTGGCTCAGCAGCAGAGCGAGCGCAATGCCGCAGTCTCCTCGGAGGATGCGTCCTCCTCCACTCCTGTCACCGCGCATATGGTCGACCAGGCACAGCGCCTTCAGAACCTGGAGCCGGACCAAATCCAGTCTGTCTACGGCGGTCCCTACCAAAAAGACTCCGACTTAGCCAATTCCATCTTAACAACCCTCAAGGAGGAGGCAAACAATCTGATTCCCACTCCGGAGCCCCACCTCTACTCCCTCTGGGAGGTCTATCTCCAGGTCGACGAGGAGAATTTTTGGGAGCTCAGTGCTGGAACCGTACCTTCCATTGTGGCCGTGCGCATCGACCAGGATACGATTTATTTCCAGGCCCCAAAACTCTATGACCTGATCCGCCAGTGGTGGACACCGCCGGAAAACGCTATCACGGTCACCACTCCTGCTGTCCTCCAGACCATGGATCAAGTGCTGTCGGAGGAAAAAGTAACCTTGCAGAGCTCCTCGGATAATCCTACGGTCGATTCGCCTGCTCAGCTCACTGCCCTCCAACGTCTCGCAACCTTTGATAATCAGACCGACGGGAGCACGGTGAACATCTATGGCTACGATTTCGGCTTTGCACTAGATGATCTGTCCAATATCTCCTGGACAGGCGACGCCTGGGTTGACGGGCAAATGCTCTACCACCCGGACAGCACCTATCACCACCTGATCACCGTGGAACAAAATGGAAAAGTTGCCCAATATGTTACCACAACCAACGACTTCCCCCTGGACCCGGAGAGTTATGCGTCCCACACCCAATCCCAGCTCTCCCTGGGTGAATACGCAGCCCTCCTGCTGGGCTTGAAAGGCTAACGGCCTGTAAGGACCCCCGGCGGCATCGTGCCGCCGGGGGTTTTTTGTGCATTCCGCCAATTTACTTTTTTACTTTATTTCATTAAAAATTGTTCTTCCAAGGCAGAAATGCACAATTTTCGACCGTTAAAACGGCGTATTTCCTCCCTTTCCGCGCGTTAAGAAAGCGTTAAAATCGTTGTTTTTTCCCCCTTGGGGAAGTATCATAAGTAACGATCGAAATCGGTTCAATTTAGAATTTAGAATGCATGTCAGGAGCTTTTTTCATATGAGTCTGCGCATCGGAATCGACATCGGCTCCACCACGGTTAAAGTGGTGGTGCTGGATGAACAAAATAAGCTGCTGTTCCGCTCCTATGAGCGGCACTACTCCAAGACCCGTGAGCGTGCCTGCGAGACCTTACACTCCATCCAGGAGATGCTCCAGGGCAAGCAGGTAAAGCTGGTCATCACCGGCTCGGCCGGACTGGGCGTGGCCAACGCCTCGGGCATCGACTTTGTCCAGGAGGTCTACGCCACCGCCGCTGCGGTGAATACATACATCCCCGACACCGACGCTGTCATCGAGCTGGGCGGCGAGGATGCCAAGATCATCTTCTTCGGCGGAGCGCTGGAGGAACGAATGAACGGCTCCTGTGCCGGCGGCACCGGCGCCTTCATCGACCAGATGGCTACCCTGATGAACGTCTCCGTCAACGAGCTGGATGAGCTGTCTTTGAAGCACGAGAAGATCTACCCCATCGCCTCCCGCTGCGGCGTGTTCGCCAAGAGCGACATCCAGCCCATCCTGAACCAGGGCGGCCGGAAAGAGGACGTTGCCGCCTCCATCTTCCAGGCGGTAGTGGATCAGACGGTGGCCGGCCTGACCCAGGGCCGGGAGCTGAAGGGCAAGATCGTCTTCCTGGGTGGCCCTCTCCACTTCCTCATGGGCCTGCGGCAGCGCTTTGTGGAGACTCTGAAGCTGGACGAGGAGCACGCCATCTTCCCCGAAGACGGCGACTGCTTTGCTGCCATGGGCGCGGCCCTGTGCGCTACCGACTATGAGCCCATTCTCTTTGAGGACGCCCTGAAAAAGCTGGAGGAGAGCGTGGACACCACCACCCTGGTGGACACCATGCCCCCCCTGTTCCAGGACGTGACCGAGTACGGTGCCTTCTGCGCCCGGCACAACGCCAAGCGCCCCCCCGAGGTGGACATCAAGACCTATGAAGGTCCTGCCTGGCTGGGCATTGACGCAGGCTCTACCACCACCAAGCTGGCCCTCATCACCGAGGACGGCGGCCTGCTGTACACCTATTATCAGTCCAACCAGGGCAACCCCGTCTCGGTCGTTCTTCCCCAGCTGAAGCAGATCTACCAGCTGTGCGGCGACCGCATTGAGATCAAGGGCGCGGCCGTCACCGGCTACGGCGAGGACCTCATCAAAAACGCCTTCAACTGCGACCTTGGCCTGGTGGAGACGGTGGCCCACTACAAAGCCGCCGCCCACTTCAACCCCGATGTGGACTTTATCATCGACATCGGCGGCCAGGACATGAAGTGCTTTAAGATCCGCAACGGCGCGGTGGACTCCATCATGCTCAACGAGGCCTGCTCCTCCGGCTGCGGTTCCTTTATTGAGACCTTCGCCAAGGCCCTGGGCTACTCCATCGCCGACTTTGCCAAGCTGGGCCTGTTTGCCCAGCACCCGGTCAATCTGGGCTCCCGCTGCACCGTATTTATGAACTCCAGTGTCAAGCAGGCCCAGAAGGACGGCGCCAGCGTGGAGGACATCTCTGCAGGCCTGTCCATCTCCATCGTCAAGAACGCCATTTACAAGGTCATCCGGGCTGCCAGTGCCGATGACCTGGGCAAGCACATCGTGGTCCAGGGCGGCACCTTCCACAACGACGCGGTGCTCCGGGCTTTTGAGCAGGAGCTGGGCCGGGATGTGACCCGCCCCACCATCTCGGGTATCATGGGCGCCTTCGGCGCCGCTCTGGCCGCCCGGGACCTGCATCTGGAAAAGAGCGGTATTCTCAATGCCAAGGCTCTGGAAAAGTTTACCCACGTGGCCAAGCCTGCCACCTGCGGTCTGTGCACCAACCACTGCTCCCTCACCATCAACACCTTTGACGGTGGGCGGCGCTTTGTCTCGGGCAACCGCTGCTCTCGTCCCCTGGGCGAGGAGCCCAGCCACCTGCCCGACCTGATGCGTTACAAATACGGAAAGCTCCGTGCCCTCCACGGCAAGGGTCAGGGCAACGGCTCCCGGGGCAAGATCGGCATCCCCTTCGGCCTGAACATGTACGAGAACCTGCCCTTCTGGTTTGAGCTGTTCACCCGCCTGAACTTTGAGGTGGTCCTCTCCCCTGAGTCCTCCCGCAAGCTCTATTTGAAGGGCCAGCGCACCATCCCCTCCGACACCGTGTGCTATCCCGCCAAGCTCCTCCACGGTCACGTGGAGGCCCTGGTGGAGGCAGGTGTGGACGCCATCTTCTATCCCTGCATGCCCTACAACTTCAACGAGGGCGTCAGCGACAACAACTACAACTGTCCCGTGGTGGCCTACTACCCCGAGCTGCTGGCCGCCAACGTGCCCAACCTGAAAAAGGTACGCTACTTGAATCCCTACTTCGGCCTGCACCGTCCCAAGGACTTTGAGCGCAAGGCCAGTGAGTGGTTCTTCAACGAGTTCCAGGTGCCCAAGCGTGAGACCGTAGCCGCCGCCAAGGCTGCCTATGCCGCCTACGACGCCTACAAGGAAGATCTCCGCGCCACCGGCCGCGCCTACATCGAGCAGGCCCGTGCTGAGAACCGGCCCATCCTGGTGGTGGCCGGACGGCCCTACCACATGGACCCAGAGATCAACCACGGCATCAATGACCTGATTACCTCCTTCGGCTTCATCCTTATCACTGAGGATGCGGTGGCCTACCTGGAGGATAAGGCTCCCCGCCATGTGCTCAACCAGTGGACCTACCACGCCCGTATGTACAACGCGGCCCGGTATGTGTGTACGCAGGAGGACATGGAGCTTATTCAGTTGGTCTCCTTTGGCTGCGGCATCGACGCCATCACCGGCGACGAGATGCGCTCCATTCTGGAACAGGGCGGCAAGCTCTACACCCAGCTGAAGATCGACGATATCAGCAACCTGGGCGCGGTCAAGATCCGTATCCGGTCCCTGATGGCCGCCATCGAGGCCCGCAAGGCCCAGTAACCCCACTGTTTCAACGTAAAATACGTTTTCATGTAGAAAGGAAACATCTCTATGGCTAAGCTTGTGTATGATGAAACCGGCCGTCTGCTCTTTACGAAGGAGATGAAGGAGGAGTACACCCTTCTGATGCCCCAGATGCTCCCCGTCCACTTTGGCATGATGCAAAAGCTCCTGCAGAATCAGGGCTACAAGGTGGATATGCTCACCACCAACCACCGCGGGATCGTGGATGAGGGCCTCAAGTACGTCCACAACGACACCTGCTACCCCGCCCTGCTGGTCATCGGCCAGCTCATCGACGCGGTGAAGCACGGTGGCTACGACCCCCACAAGGTGGGCCTGCTCATCACCCAGACCGGCGGCGGCTGCCGGGCCAGCAACTACATCCACCTGCTGCGCAAGGCCCTGGAGAAGGCCGACATGGCCTACATCCCCGTGGTCTCCGTCAACCTGTCCGGCCTGGAGAAGAACCCCGGCTTCAACCTGACCCTCCCCTTTATCCGCAAGGCAGTGTACGCCATGATGTACGGTGACATCATCGTCAACGTGGCCAACCAGGTGCGCCCCTACGAGGTCAATGCCGGCGAGACCGACGCCATGATCGAGGCCTGGTCCCACCAACTAGTCAACGGCTTTGAGCAGGGTAAGGGCATGAGCCGCGCCCAGATGCGCAAGATCTTCGCGGAAATCTGCGACGACTTTGCCTCCATCCCCGTGCAGGGCGAGCCCAAGATCCGGGTAGGCATCGTGGGCGAGATCTACGTGAAGTTTGCCCCTCTGGGCAACAACAATCTGGAGAAGTTCCTGCTCAGCGAGGGCGTGGAGCCTGTGGTGCCTGGCCTCACCGACTTCATCATCTTCAAGATCTACAACCGGGTGTCCGACGTGGATCTGTACGGCGGCAAGTGGATCAAGAAGGCGGCCTGCAAGGCCTTTATGTCCTACATTGAGGGCTGCCAGAAGGATATGATCCAGGCTCTGGAGAACTCCCACCGCTTCCGCGCCCCCGGCACCTTCCAGGATCTGCACAAGCTGGTCCACGGCTACCTGGGCGACGGCAACAAGATGGGCGAGGGCTGGCTGCTCACCGCCGAGATGCTGGAGCTCATCCACTCCGGCACCAACAACATCGTCTGCACCCAGCCCTTCGGCTGCCTGCCCAACCACATCGTGGGCAAGGGCATGATCCGCAAGCTGAAGGACGACTACCCCACCAGCAACATCGTGGCCATCGACTATGATCCCGGCGCAACCAAGATCAACCAGGAAAACCGCATCAAACTTATGCTGGCCAACGCCAAGGGCCTCTCCCACCAGGAGAGCGCCGCGCCCCGTGCCTCCGCCCAGGAGGGTAGCCGCACCCTTACCCACGCCGGCGCCCACGCTTGATTTGTATTTCAGCTTCAAAACGGCAGACCGCAAGCGGTCTGCCGTTTTTTTGCCTCTCTTCGGCCCTAAGAAGCCCTCTCACGCCCTTGACGGTCCAGGGGTATTCTGATATACTGAGGCACAAGACAGCGCCATCCGTGCCCACGGGCCCGTCGATCCCCACGGATGGATATTTCAGTTGGTAACACGGGCTCCCAGGGGGGAGCTCGTGTTTTTTTATTCAAAAGAAAGGAACGATATCTCATGGAACAACACAACAACATCCTGGGCACCATGCCGGTGCGGAAGCTGGTGCTTACCATGTCCTCGCCCATCATGCTCTCCATGCTCATGGGTGCCATCTACAACCTGGTGGACAGCATCTATGTGGCTCAGGTCAGCGATCTGGACTTTCTGACTCTGTCCTACGCCTATCCGGTGCAGCTGATGATCGTAGCCTTCTGCGCCGGCCTGGGGGTAGGCTTTAACGCCATTCTGGCCAAGCGCCTGGGAGAAGGCCGCCTGGAGGATGCAGTAAATGCGGCCTGCCACGGCTTTTTGCTCTACGGCGCGGTCTGGCTGCTGGCTCTTATCTTTGCCCTGGTAGGCTGTACTCCCTTCTTCCAAAGCTGCTCGGACAATCCGGTGGTGGTTCAGTCGGGCATTGCCTATCTCACCATCTGCTGCGGACTGTCCATCGGCCTTTGCATGCAGTTTCTCTGTGAACGTATTCTCCAGTCCACCGGCCACCCCGCTGGATTTATGATCGTTCAGGGCTCGGGCGCGCTGCTGAACATCGTGCTGGACCCCATCTTCATCTTTATCTTTGATATGGGTGTGGTAGGCGCCGCGGTGGCCACCGTGATCGGACAGATTTCCGGCGCCTGCATCGGCTTTTTTCTTCTGTGGCGTCTTCGCCGCAGCTTTCCCATCTCTCCCCGCCGCTTCCACTTCTCTCCCCCGCTTACCGGTGAGATCCTGCGCATTGCCGCTCCAGCCATCGTCATGCAGTCTCTCTCCAGTTTTATGACGCTGGGGCTCAACCAGATCATGAACCTGTGGTCGGAGACCGGGGTATTCGTCCTGGGGGTCTACTTCAAGATTCAGTCCTTTGTGTTCATGCCCATCTTCGGCGTGAACAGCGGCCTCATCCCCATCATCAGCTACAACTACGGTGCGAAAGACGCTCCGCGCATTTCCCAGTCCATTCGCTTCGGACTTCAGCTGGGGGTGTGCACCGGTCTGGCCGGTACGGCAATCCTTTCGCTGGCCGCTTCCCCTCTGCTGCGCTGGTGCTTCCAGGCGCCGGAGGAGGCCGTTCAGATGGGCGTGCCCGCCCTGCGGATGACCGCGCTAGCTTTCGCCGTGGCCTCCGTGAGCATTGTTCTCTCCGCCGCTTTCCAGTCCCTGGACCGCAGCAGCTGCTCGCTGCTGGTCTCCCTGCTGCGTCAGATCATTTTCCTGCTCCCCATCGCCCTGCTTCTGATCCGTGTGAAGCCGGAGCTGGTGTGGCTGTGCTTCCTTCTCGCTGAGCTGCTCACCGTGGCCATCGCCATCCCCCTCTACCGCAGGACTGTGGTCCCCCGCATCCGCGTCCTGGAAGGGTGAAAAAGGGCGCAAAAAAGCTGTCCCCGTTGGGGGACAGCTTTTTTCATTTTAAATCATCTTGACGGTGTAATACACCAGCAGAGCAAACAGCCAGGCCACCATGGCATACAGCAGGTAGTAAGCCATAGAACCGCCCACAAAGGCGGCCAGGGCGATCACCACCAGGCTGACCACAAAGCTGAGGAAAATCAGGGAGTAGTTGGCCTCAGCGGGGAGCAGACGGGCTTTGCCCTTGCCCAGCTGGAACAGGCCGTCCTTCTTCTTGAGCAAAAACAGACCCAGAGTCAGCAGCACCAGCACGACCACCACCAGGATGGTGTACAGGCCCAGAGGGCTGGCGTGGCGCACAAACCACAGGCCCAGCAGGCCCAGACCGCTGATCACAGCGGAGAAGAAGAATTCACGCTGATAGAGATAATACACCAGAGCCAGAGCAGCCCAGGCAGGAACCATCCAGAACATCATCCGCAGACCGGCGTCCCGGAAGTTCAGGATCACATGGCTGCACAGCAGCAGCCCGCCGGCCGCAATGGCCAGCACACCGGGCAGCACCGCATTTCCGTTCTTGGACAGCTGAACCAGCATCCAAACCACACAGACAACCAAAGCAGCCAGGCTGACCCACCGCAGACCGACCAGTGCGGCCTGAATCGCCAAAACCCGATTGATGGACTCAGTACTCGTATTGTAGTTAATGTAGTAACGATTTACCAGTACCAGCAAAAATTCCAGAACGATGGCCACGCCCACCCAGATCAGAGCCTTATTCAGAGCTCGGTCCTCCTGGTGGCGGCGGGCCTCTCTCTCATTTCTATCCATGTGTTTTGATTCTCCTTGCCTAACAGGGCAAAGTGCCCTTAATCCAAAGAAAGCAAGTTGCCTTGCTTTCCATAATGCACGTTAGTTATCCAGTCGATTTATTATTTTACCAGAAGTCCTTTTTTTTTGCAACACAAAAAAAGGAAAAAACGCTTGGATTCCGCACTTTCGGCAAAAAAATCGATTTTTTAAAGAATCCGCCCCATTTTTCTTGAAAACAGGATGGGAAACTATGCACTTCCACAGTTTCCCATCCCGAAAATTCAATATAGACCTGTTTTTTGATCAGTTGGCGCTTCCGAACTCGTTAAAGAAGCGGTCGTGGATGGCCTGAACAGCCCGGTCAGCCTCCCGCTCATCCACCAGGACGGAGACCTTGATCTCGCTGGTGGAGATCATGCTAATGTTGACTCCGGCGGAGGAGAGGGCCTCAAACATCTTGCAGGCCACACCGGCGTTGTTCACCATGCCGGCGCCCACGATGGACACCTTAGCCACCTGGTTGTTGACCTCCATAGCCTTAAAGCCGATGTAATCCTTGTTCTCCTCCAGGATCTTCTGGGCCTCCTCGCTGTCGCCGCGAGCCACGGTGAAGCTGATGTCCTTGCTCTCATCCCGGCCGATGGACTGGAGAATGATGTCTACGTTGATGTTCTTCTTAGCCAGCAGAGAGAAGATCTTAAAGGCGATGCCGGGCTCGTCAGCCAGGCCGATGAGGGCCAGGCGGGCCACATTCTTATCCTTCGCAACGCCGCTGACGTGAGTCTTTTCCATGGTTTTGACAACCTCCTTGACTTTTGTACCGGGATTTCCCGTGAGACTGGAGAGAACCTCCAGATTGACGTTATAGCGCTTGGCCATCTCCACAGAGCGGTTGTGAAGCACCTGGGCGCCCAGGCTGGCCAGCTCCAGCATCTCATCAAAGGTGATCTCCTCCAGCTTCTTGGCGCCCTTGACCAGGCGGGGATCGGCGGTGTACACGCCGTCCACGTCGGTGTAGATCTGGCACAGGTCAGCATGGAGAGCGGCGGCCAGCGCCACAGCGGAGGTATCAGAGCCGCCGCGGCCCAGAGTGGTGATGTCGCCGTACTTGTTGATGCCCTGGAATCCAGCCACCAGAACGATCTTCTTCTTGTCCAGCTCATTCTGGATGCGCTCGGTCTGGATGCGCTTGATCCGGGCGCTGCTGTAAGCCGAGTCGGTGTTCACACCGGCCTGCCAGCCGGTGAGAGAGATGACCTGGTAGCCCATGGCCTCGATGGCCATGGCGCACAGAGCGATGGAGATCTGCTCGCCGGAGGACAGGAGCATATCCATCTCCCGCTTGGACGGGTGACGGTTGATCTCCTGGGCCTTCTCGATGAGATCGTCGGTGGTGTCGCCCTGGGCAGAGAGCACCACCACTACGCTGTGGCCCTTGCGGTAGTTCTCGGTGATGATCCGGGCGACATTGCGCACCCGGTCCGCGTTGGCGACGGAACTGCCGCCAAATTTTTGTACAATCAGTGCCATATATTCTATCCCTCCAAGGTTGATGAAATCACAGGACTGCCCTGTATTCTATGCGCACGCTTACAGTACGCGGAACACCGAGCAGGTCTCCACCCCCGCCAGACGATCCATGAGCTGAGGATAGGTCATGGGCTGGGTGAGGAATGCGGCCTCCTGAGCGGGGGCGCCGCTGCGGGCCAGAGGCAGGATCTCTCCGCAGGCCAGACGGGCCTGGTCCATGGAGAGGTTGGCCCGGACATACCACCGGGAGGTCAGCGAATCGCTGGAAACCACCAGGTCCTCGCTGCCGGGACCCCACTGGTTGCCGCGGTCCCGCTTGGGGTCCCGGGCAATGTCGATGACGTCGGCCACCACAGCGGAGGCGGTGGGCAGCTTGCCGGCGCCGCGACCGTAGAACATCACGTCGCCCACGGCGTTGCCGGTGACGGCGATGGCGTTGAACACGTCCTCCACGCCGGCCAGAGGATTCTCACAGGAGACCAGGTGGGGGGCCACAAAGGCGCACACCTTGCCCTCAGGCTCCCGCAGGCAGCGGCCCAGGAGCTTGATCTTATAGCCGCAGGAATCAGCGTAAGCCACGTCAGCCAGGGTCACCTCCCGGATGCCCTGGGTGGGTACCTGCTGGGGGTAGACGTGCTGGCCGCAGGCCAGAGCGGACAGGATGCAGATCTTGCGGCAGGCGTCGTGACCGTCCACGTCGGCGGTGGGGTCCTTCTCGGCGTAGCCGTTGTCCTGGGCCTCCTTGAGGGCCTGCTCAAAGGTGAGGCCCGCCTTGATCATGCGGGTGAGGATATAGTTGGTGGTGCCGTTGAGGATGCCGGTGATCTGCTCTACCTCGTTGGCAGCCAAGCAGTTGGTGAGGGGGCGCAGGATAGGGATACCGCCGCCCACGCTGGCCTCAAAGAGATAGCTGACTCCGTTGGCCTTGGCCAGCTGCAGCAGCTCATAGCCGTGGGTGGCCACCAGCTCCTTGTTGGAGGAGACCACGCTCTTGCCCGCCTTCAGGGCGCGGGTGGTGAACTCCAGAGCCACCTTGGCTCCGCCGATGGTCTCCACCACCACGTCCACCTCGGGGTCGTTCTCAATGATGGAAAAGTCCTTCACGAAGCAGTCCTTAAAGGGGCTGTCGGGGAAATCCCGCACGTCCAGGATGTATTTGACCTGGATCTCGCCGCCGGAGCGCCGGGCAATGCCCTGGCTGTTCTTACTGAGCACCTCGGCCACGCCGGAACCGACGGTGCCGAAGCCTAGAATCGCTACCTTTGTCATTCCAACTCACCTCATAAAAAACACAGAGTTTCTTTCTTAACCGGCCAGAACCTCACAGCGGATCACGCCGGTGCTGTCCGCGGCGGCCTGGAGCATATCCTCCAGGCTCAGGTGCATCTGAGAGGTCTCAGCCGTAATGGTCACCACAGCACAGCCGTTGACGGGGATATTCTGATTGATGGTCAGAATATTCATCCCTGTGCCGGCCAGTACGTTGAGCAGTCCCGAGAGTACCCCCGGCTCATCCCGCAGCATGGTCTGGAACGTGACGATCCGTCCATGGAGCATATCCTGAAATGGCCGTACCGCGTCTTTGTATTTGTAAAAGGCGCTGCGGCTGATGCCTACGGCATGCGCCGCGCCGTTCACTGTGGTCTCCTCCCCGGTCTCCAGCAGCCGCTTGGCCTGAGCCACCTTGCGGAAGATCTCCGGCATGGAAGACGCCTGAACGATAAAATAGCCCTCGGATTGATTCACCTTCTGTTCCTCCGTCCCGTTGTCCGTGTGTCATGGTCATTTGTACTTGCGATGTGGTCTATTTTAGCACACCAAAGTCCGGGATGCAATGGGCAGGCGCTCAATCAACCGGTCAATTTTTCACTGGTCCGCCCTGCTGTTATTCGTCATTTTACACAATTTTTCGTGTGGCCATGTACTGACGCAAAGAGAAGGGCCGCCTGCGGCGGCCCTCTCCTCGGTGGTGATCACTATCTTACGGAGTTGGTTACATTCTCCGGCTGGCTGGTTTCTCCTCCGCCGCCCTCCTGAGAGCCGTCCTCCGGATCGGTCGGTTCCTCCCCGCCGTCGGGGTTCTCCGGGTTCTCAGGGTTGGAAGGATCATCGGGATCGGTGGTTTCTCCTCCTTCCGGAGGCACCACTGCCTCGCCGGTGTGGACGGTACACACGCCTACGTTAGGCAAGTTGGAGTAGAAATACTGGCTGTCTTCCGCCCAGGCGCCGCCCACGCTCTCCCGATCCAGGTTGAGGTAGGCATAGGTGCGGATGCTGATCTCGGGACAGTAGGGACCGGCCAGATGGTAGCTGCCGGTGAACGCTCCGTTCTCATCCAGCACCGGATCATCCACGCAGACCCGGACCAGAGAGTTGGAGCCCTCCTCCAGAGAGTGGCAGGAACACGACGTGGAAGGCGCGTCCTCAGCCATCACATAGCCGGTGGCCACCCGGGATCCCCGGGGATCGGCCTGACAGGCAGAGGTGGCCAGGCCGCCGCAGTCCTTACAATAAGAGACCTGCACCAGGCCGCTGGGCTTGCTGAATCCGGTGTTTTCCAGCCCGTCATGGATGGGAGACATGACCTTTTTCCACAGCTGGGCCGCCGGGTTGCCCGAAGAGGGCACACGCTCGTTGTACTCATAGCCCACCCACACCGCAGCGGTGTAGTAGGGGGTGTAGCCTACGAACCAGCGGTCAAACTTACTGTCGGTGGTACCCGTCTTACCGGCAACGGACATGCCGCTGATCCGAGCCTCGGTACCGCCGCCGTTCTGCACCACATTCTGCAGCATGGTGTTCATATAATAGGCTGTGGACTCCTTGATGGCAGTCTCGTCCTCCCGGCTGTTGTCCAGGATCACATTTCCGTCGCTGTCCTCCACCTTGGTGTAGGTGCGGGCCTCCCGGTAGATGCCGTTCTCGGGGAACACGGCAAAGGCGTTGGCCATCTGCCGGGTGGTAACGCCGTCGGTCAGACCGCCCATGGCCAGAGGAGCCAGGTTAATGTCGCTTTGCATCTGTCCATTGACCATCCGGCCGCTCTCCAGGTTCAGATGGAAGTGCTGGGTGGCAAATTCATAGGACTTGGCCGGGGTGACCATCGCTATGGTCCGCACGGCCACGGTGTTGTAGGACCACTGCAGCGCCTCGGTTACGGTCACCTGGCCACGGTAGCGGCCGTCTACGTTCACCGGCCAGGCCTTGCCGTCCAGCACCTGATAGGGGTAGTCGGGCAGCACCGAGATGGGGCTAAGCAGACCCATCTCCATGGCAGGGGCATAAGCGGTCAAAGGTTTGATGGAAGAACCGGGCTGACGCAGAGCGCCCGTGGCCAGGTTGGTGCCGCGGTTGATGGTCTTTTCTCCGATACGGCCCACCAGACCGGCAATGTCGCCGGTGGAGTTATCAATGATGGTAATGGCCGACTGGAGCTGCTGGCCTGTTTTGGAAGAGGTGTAGTTCAGGTTGGAGCGGTCATAGTAGATGGCCTCCGCCGCCGCCTGGACCTGGGGGTCCACGCAGGTGTAGATGCGCAGGCCGCCGTTGGAGAGCATCTGGCTGACATACTGGCTGGAGTAGCCGTACTCCTCCTTCAGGTCGTTCATCACATCGGTGATGACCTGCTCCTCATACCAGGAGTAGATATCCGAGGTACTCTGGCCGGACTCGGAATTGCTGCCCACAAAGACCAGCTCCTGTGCCACCGCCTCGTCGTACTCCTGCTGAGAGATCTTACCCTGTTCCAGCATCTGGCCCAGAATGACCTCCTGGCGGTACTTGTTCCACTGCACCGCACTCCACATCTCGCCATTGCTGTTTTCCACTTGGGCGGTGGAATAAGGACCATACTTGGAGGGGTTGTTGGTGATGCCGATGAGGCTGGCGCACTCGGCCAGGGTCAGATCGGACACCGACTTGCCGAAGTACTTTTCGGCCGCCGCGCCCACGCCCTCACAGCCGCTGCCCAGAGGGATCACGTTGAGGTAGAGCTCCAGAATATCCTCTTTTTCATAATGGGAGTCTACATACAGGGCGCGGAAAATCTCGGTGACCTTTCGCTTGACGGTGGTCTCGTTATAATCGGTCAGGTTTTTAATGAGCTGCTGGGTGATGGTGGAGCCGCCCTGGATATCGCCGCCAGTAAACATGCTCACCACCGCCTGGGTGGTACGCCACCAGTCCACGCCATTGTGGGTCCAGAACCGGCGGTCCTCGATGGCCACGGCGGCGTCCTTGAGGTACTGGGGCATATCCTCATAGTCCACCCACTGGGAGTTGGTGACGCTGAGTACCTGGCGCAGCTCTTTATACTCTCCGGTACTCTTGTCCTGATAGTACATCACACTGTTCTCGTCCACATTGAAGCTGGAGAGATCCATGTTGGCCTGTGGGAGAATCACGTTGACGATATACACTGCCGCAAAGCAGGCCAGGAAAGCGCTGGTGGTCAGGAAAATCAGCAGCAGCGTGCCGATGATCCGCATCACGCCGCCCTTTTTCTTTTTGCTCTTTTTACGGCGGCGCGCAGGCTGGTCCCCGTTCTGGCTGGAACGAGCACCTTCTCGTCTGGAATGGGAAGAATAATTTTGTTCAGACACAGCAAATACCTCCGAACTGGCAGGCGCGCAGCGCACCGGCCCGCCCTGAGCACCGGAACAAGTGCCAGGCTGCCATGCGCTTTGGCGCAGTTGTTTCGCATGTCCGGCGCCCCGCTCCCGCGGCCAGCGCCCCTTTTGCCCTGCCGCCTCTGCCGGCGCATTTCTTCGGCGATGCACCCCTTAAACAGAAGCATGACGGCAAAAAATCAGTATATATTATACCATATTATCCCCATTTGTCTATCCCAGGATTTCTTTTGCGCAACGGCCGGTAAAAATTTACCTCGCTCCCTACTTGCATTTTTTCCGCACACAGGGTACAATATGGTCAGTACATAAGCAGGAGGGATTTCCCCTATGAGCGAAGAATTCGGCCCTGATTTCATCACCGTGACCGACGAGGACGGCAATGAATTTGAGCTGGAACTGGTGGATACACTGGAACATAACGGCATCACCTACCACGCCCTGTTCCCCGCAGTCGCTGAGGATGAAGAGACCGGCGAGCCGGTGGATGTGGACGCGGATGACGAGGAGTACGGCCTGGTCATTATGAAGGTCGTGGAGGAAAACGGCGAAGAGCTGCTCTCCACCCTGGACAATGACGAAGAGGTGGAAACCGTCTACAATCTCTTTATGGAGCGCTTCTTCGAGGAAGAAGAGGAAAATTAAATCGCAGACTCAGGTGAGTTTTCCTGCTCGGTGCGTGATGGGCTCTTTTAAACCCACATTTTTTAAACGGGACGCCCACCTCACGGCGTGGCTTGCAGGCCTCCCGGCCCCCATCGAGGTCGGCTGGAAGTTGGAAGCAGATAAGCGTCGTGGAGGCGACCCACCTGCCATTTCGTGCAGGTTTTAAACGGGTTCACACGGCCAGAGCGGGGTATATAAAGCTCATTTGGAACTGGGCCGCGGCTTATGCCGCGGTCTTTTTTTCGTTTTCTTTTCAAATAACCTTCACTTTTTCCATGAACATTCTGTAAAACCTTCCCTTCTTGTCTCTTTTGCCCCTTGAATCCCATGGAAGTTTTTTATATAATAATGCGGAATCTTCTTCCGCCCGGCTGAGCCGGGTGACTTTTCAACAACGAGAGGACGGAATCAACTGTGAGTGCATCCAGAGAAAAGAAGACCCGCCAGGGCTCGACTTATGCCCAGCGGCGCAACAACAAAGCGGAGGAAAAAAGCAGCCGCATGCACGTGGTCTATGGCGTGGTCGGCGTTGTCATCGCCGTTTTGGCCATCGCCCTGCTGGTGTGGGACAGCGGCTTTTTCCAGAAGCGTACCACCGCTGTGACCATTGACGGCGAGGACTTTACTCCCGCTGTCGTTCAGTATTATTACCACAACGCCATGACTGAGACCCTGTACTATGCTCAGATGGGCATGAACACCGGTTTTGACTCCAGCGTGGACCCCAAGGACCAGGTCAAGGACGAGGAGTCCGGCACCACTTGGTATGACTACTTCCTGGATCAGGGCCTGACCAGTCTGACTCAGGTCACCATGCTCAACCACGCCGCCGAGAAGGAGGGCTACACTCTGCCCGCCGCTGGCCAGGCCTATGTGGATACCAGCATAGAGCAGACCGCTCAGTCCGTACGTGCCAGCGGCTATTCCAGCCTGGAGCACTATCTGCGCACCAACTTTGGCTCCTACATGACTGAGAAACTCTACAAGGAGATCCTCACCGCTCAGACCATCGCCACCTACTATCAGCAGGATCACCAGGATAACCTGACCTACTCCGACGAGGAGTTGGAGGCCTACTATCAGGAGAACAAGAACAACCTGGACACCTTTAATTACTCTGTCTTCACTGTTCAGGCCTCCATTGAGACTACCACCACCGACGAAGAGGGCAACTCTGTGGACCTGACCGACGAGGAGAAGCAGGCCGCCTTTGATACCGCCAAGGCTCAGGCCCAGGCTACCGCTCAGGAGATCCAGAACAAGCTGGCCGCCGGCAGCGACGCCGCTGACCTGGCTGAGGAGTACTCCGATAAGGTCTATTCCTCCACCGTGCACCAGAGCCAGATGGGCTCCTCCTTCTCCAGCAGCAGCTATGCCGAGTGGCTCTATGACGCCGCCCGCCAGGCCGGTGAGACCACCATCGTGGAGAACGACCAGAGCGACAGCTACGTCTTCAACTACTATGTGGTTCAGATCGACAGCCGCACCCGCGATGAGTCCGCTACCGCCGACGTCCGTCACGTCCTGGTCTCTGCCGGCTCCAATCCCACCGACGAGCAGTTCGCCCAGGCTGAGGAGAAGGCCCAGAGCCTGCTGGACAGCTGGAAGTCCGGCAGCGCTGACGAGGAGTCCTTCGCTGTGATGGCGGTCCAGAACACCGCCGACCGCGGCTCTCAGAGCAGCGGCGGTCTGTACACCGGCGTTTCCCGTTATGACGGCTTTATCGAGGATTTCACCAACTGGTGCCTGGACAGCAGCCGCCAGCCTGGTGACACCGGACTGGTGAAGAACACCGGCAGCTCCACGCAGGGCTGGCACATCATGTACTTCGTGGGCTGGAACGATCCCGCCTGGAAGGTCACCGCCAAGAACGCCCTGGCTTCCGAGGCCACCAACGAGTGGGCCGAGGGCCTGTACGGTGATGTGGAGGCCCAGCAGGGCTCCGGCATCCAGTACGTAAAATAAACCTTTCTCTGCCCCCGAACCCCAGCGGTTCGGGGGCATTTTCCCGCCCGATTGCGGGCATATGCTGTGTTGTGTGGTAAAAACATTTGGGAGGCTCTTGGTATGGCATCCACCCATTCTCTGTGGCAGTTTATCCGGCGTGAGCCGGTGCTGTCCATCTCCTTTGTGTGTGCCCTGGTCTCCGCCTTCTTTGTCCCCCCCTCCGCCGCCTATGTGGACTATATCGACCTGCGGGTACTGTGTCTGCTGTTTTGTCTGATGGCCGTGGTGGCGGGGCTTCAGGAGTGCGGATTGTTTTTGGTGCTGGCCCAGCGGCTGCTGGCGGGAGAGCGGCCGGTGCGGCTCATTTCTCTCACTCTCATCCTGCTGCCCTTCTTCTGTTCCATGCTGGTGACCAACGATGTGGCCCTTATCACCTTCGTCCCCTTCGCCATTCTGGTGCTGGAGATGGTGGGCCGCCGGGATCTGCTTATCCCTATTATTTCCCTTCAGACGGTGGCCGCCAATCTGGGCAGCATGGCCACCCCGGTGGGCAACCCGCAAAACCTGTTTCTCTACGCCCATTTCTCCCTGTCCATGGGCGATTTTCTCTCTCTGCTGCTGCCCCTGACCCTCATCAGTCTGGTCGGCCTGGCGGCGGCAGGGCTGTATTTTGGCGGCAAGGGATGGATCTCCGTCTCCTTTCCGGAGCAGGTGCGCCTCACCAGCCCCAAACATCTGGCCCTGTACCTGGTGCTGTTTGGCCTGTGCCTACTGTCGGTGTGCCGCGTCCTGCCCTACGGCATCCTCACCGTCCTTGTGATCGTCTCCCTGCTGCTGGCCCGGCGGCAGCTGCTGGGCCAGGTGGACTACATGCTGCTGCTCACCTTTGTGTGTTTCTTTATTTTCAGCGGCAACCTGGGCCAGATGCCCGCCGTGCGCGCTGGTTTGGGCAGCCTGCTCTCCCGCAGCCCCCTGCTGTGCTCCGCCGCCGCCAGCCAGGTCATCAGCAACGTTCCCGCCGCCGTACTTCTCTCCGGCCTTACCGAGGACTGGAAGGGACTGCTGGCCGGGGTGGATGTGGGCGGCCTGGGAACCCCTGTGGCCTCTCTGGCCAGCCTCATTTCTATGAAGTTCTATCTGCGCTCGCGGGAGGCAAAGCCGCTGCCCTACTTCCTGTGGTTCACTGCCGCCAACGTGGTAGGTCTGCTGGTACTGCTGCCTGTGGCCGCCCGATTGGTCCATTAAAGGAGGTCCATGATGATCCAATGGGACCCCAGAGCTCTGGAGGTACTTGCCCGCCTGCGGGCGTCCGGCTATCAGGCTGTACTGGTGGGCGGCTGTGTGCGGGACTTTCTGCGGGGCAAGGAGCCCCACGACTATGACGCCGCCACCTCCGCCCAACCGGAGGAGATCATAGCTGCCTGCGCCAACCTGCACTGTATCCCCACCGGGCTGCGTCACGGGACGGTGACGGTGCTTTGTCAGGGACTTCCGGTGGAGGTGACCACCTTCCGCCAGGAGGGGACGTACTCCGACGGCCGTCACCCCGATCAGGTGTCCTTCACCACTAGCCTGACGGAGGACTTGGCCCGGCGTGACTTTACCGTCAACGCCATGGCCTGGGACGAGGACGGGCTGGCAGACCGCTTTGGCGGCCGGGCCGACCTGGAGGCCGGGCTCATCCGCTGTGTGGGGGAACCGGAGCGCCGCTTTCAGGAGGACGCTCTGCGCATCCTCCGGGGACTTCGGCTGGCCGCTCAGCTGGACTTTGCCATCCATCCGGACACCGCCCAGGCCATCCGTACCGAGACGCCCCGGCTGGCCATGGTGGCCCGGGAGCGCATCGGCGGGGAGTTTTTACTCCTGCTCTGCGGTCCCGGTGCTGGCCGGGTCCTGCTGGACTTTCCACAGACCGTGTGCGAAATTGTTCCCCAGCTGGCCCCCACGGTGGGATTTGACCAGAAAAATCCCCACCACGCCTGGGATGTGTACACCCATCTGGTAAAAACGGTGGAAAAGGTGCCGCCCCAGCCCGCCCTGCGGCTGGCGGCGCTCCTTCACGATGTGGGCAAGCCCGCCACCTTTTTTATGGATGAGGGTGGCACCGGACATTTCTACGGCCACGCGGAAGAGAGTGCCCGGCTGTGTGAGGACATTGCCGTGCAGCTGCGCCTGGACAGCGCCACCCGAAACCGGGTGGTCACACTGGTGCAGCGTCACCACCTGCCTCTCCAGCCTACCCAGGCCTGTGTGGGCCGGTGGCTGCGGCGGTTGGGGCCGGAGCTCTTTTTCCAGCTCATTGAACTTATGAAGGCGGACGGGGCCTCCTGCCTCCCCAAGCAGTCTGCCCGAGAAGAACTGGACGATGTAGCCGACCTGGCCTGTGCCATTCTGGCCCAGGCCCCTTGCCTGACGTTAAAAGGCCTGGCGGTCAACGGCCGGGACGCTATGGCGGCGGGGCTGTCCGGCCCGGCCATCGGCCGCGCTCTCAACTACCTGCTGGATCAGGTGGTGGAGGGGACGCTTCCCAATGAGCGGAATATTTTGCTGAAACATCTGACAGACTAAAAATGCGGCGGCGTGACGAAAAAACTCGTCACGCCGCCGCATTTTACTTTTTTATTTCACCGGGCAGGTGAGCACCGCCGTCTGGGCGGGTGTGTCTGCGGTGAGTTCCAAAGTATTGCCGGGGTAGCTCACCACATCAGAGCACAGGGCCAGATAGTCCTCCAGTGGACCAATGACATCGTAGCCGAAGTTCTCCCCCCGGTAGTGCATGGGGACGGCCACCCGGGGCTTCAGCTGCTCCACCACCTTGTGGGCCTGCTGGGCATCGATGGTATAGAAGCCGCCCACAGGGAAGAGAAGGGCGTCTAGTCCGGTGAGCCGCTCCGCCTGCTCCTGGGTCAGCTCACAGCCCAGGTCGCCCAGATGGGCCACCCGCAGGCCCTCGGCGGTAAAGATACGGATGGTATTCTTGCCCCGCAGAGCGCCCTGCTCCGGGTCGTGGTAGGTCTCGATCTCCTCCACCTGGACGGTGTGGCCCCGTCCGGAGAGGGTCACCAACTCCGCGCCGGCGTGGTCGTCGTGCTGATGACTGCAGTAGACGCCGTCCGCCTCCAGCTTCAGGTTGGGCAGCCCGGGCACCGAGCCGGGCCGATAGGGGTCCAGCACCAGCGTGCCCTGCCGGGTCTCCAGGGTAAAGCAGGAGTGTCCATTCCATGTCAGATGCATAAGTCCATCCTTCCTTTCTTTTTTGTGAATATTATACCATAGCAAATGAAAAATTTGGAGCGTTCTTTTTTTCAGCCCGGTCATTGTCCGGTTATTTCCCTGCGTTTTTCCCTTTTTACTCCACTCTTCTGTCCTTTCGCCGTCTTTTACCCTTCCCTTCTTTTCCCCAAAGTTCGGCACAATGCCCGATTCTCCCCCATTCCGCCCCCCTTGAATTTCCCAATTTCACAAAACCATTGTCCTTCCCTGCGTTTTCTCCCGGTTTTTTAATTTTTTTGTAATTTTTCGACCATTTTATAGTTGAATTTCTCGCCCATTTGGAATACAATGATACCCGACACGCGAGGAGGGTCTAAGTTGCTGAATATCGTCTTGGTTGAACCTGAAATTCCCCAAAATTGCGGCAACATTGCCCGTACCTGCGCCGCCACCCGCAGCCGCCTGCACCTCATCGAGCCTCTTGGCTTTGATATCAGCGAAAAAGCGGTGCGCCGGGCCGGGCTGGACTACTGGCCCATGGTGGATCTGCGTGTATACCGAAACCTGGAGCACTTCTTCGCCGAGAACCCCGACCCCGACCTGTGGCTGGCCACCACCAAGGCCCCGCGGGACTATACCGGAGCCACGTTCCGCGACAACTGCTACCTGTTTTTCGGCAAGGAGACGGCAGGCCTGCCGGAGGAGTTCCGTCTGGCACACTACGACCGCTGTATCCGGATTCCCATGCGGGCGGACGCCCGCAGCCTCAACCTGTCCAACTCCGTGGCCATCCTGGCCTACGAGGCACTGCGCCAGCAGGGGTTCCCCCAGCTGTCCGGCGTGGGTGAGATGGCAGGAGGACGGGATGGTTCCCTCCCGTCCGGGGCACGCTGAACATCGGACGAGTCTCACCGCGCCGGTCCCCCGAGCCGCGGGTGATTTCGGAAAGTTTTTCCCTGTTCCATTTATTTGCGAAGAGAGGAGCGTTTTCCCATGAATTACAACAAGAAAACTGTCAAGGACATCGAGGTCGCCGGCAAGAAGGTTCTGCTGCGCTGCGACTTTAACGTGCCCATGGCCAAGGACGGCAGCGGCGTCATCACCGATGACAAGCGTATCCGCGCCGCTCTGCCCACCATCCAGTACCTGCTGGATCAGAACGCCGCCGTCATCGCCTGCTCCCACATGGGCAAGCCCAAGGGTGAGGTTGTCCCCTCCCTGAGCCTGAAGCCCGTGGCCAAGCGGCTCAGCGAGCTGCTGGGCAAAGAGGTCATCATGGCCGACGACGTGGTGGGTCCCGACGCCCAGGCCAAGGCCGCTGCTCTGAAGCCCGGCCAGATCATGCTGCTGGAGAACACCCGCTTTGAGAAGGGTGAGACCAAGAACGATCCCGAGCTGGCCAAGGCTATGGCTTCCATGGCTGAGGTGTATGTGTCCGACGCCTTCGGCGCTGTGCACCGCGCTCACGCCTCCACCGCCGGCGTTGCCGATTACCTGCCCGCTGTCAGCGGCTTTCTGATCCAGAAGGAGCTGGAGATCATCGGCGGCGCTCTGGCCAACCCCAAGCGTCCTCTGGTTGCCATCCTGGGCGGCAGCAAGGTTTCCTCCAAGATCGGCGTCATCAACAACCTGCTGGAGATCGCCGACACCATCATCATCGGCGGCGGCATGACCTACACCTTCCTGAAGGCTCAGGGCGGTTCCATCGGCAAGTCCCTGCTGGAAGAGGATTGGCTGGACTACTGCAACGACATGATGAAGAAGGCCCAGGAGAAGGGCGTAAAGCTGCTGCTGCCTGAGGACACCATCTGCGCCAAGGAGTTCTCCGCCGACGCTGAGCCCATCCTGGTGGACAGCATGAACATCCCCGATGACTGCCTGGGCATGGACATCGGCCCCAAGGCCATCGAGGCCTATTCCAACGCCGTGAAGGACGCCGGCACCGTGATCTGGAACGGCCCCATGGGCGTATTTGAGTTCCCCGCCTTCGCTAAGGGCACCCAGGCTGTGGCCGAGGCCCTGAGCAAGAGCAACGCCATCACCATCATCGGCGGCGGCGACAGCGCGGCTGCCGTGCAGCAGCTGGGCTATGCCGACAAGATGACCCACATCTCCACCGGCGGCGGCGCCAGCCTGGAGTTCATGGAGGGCAAGGAGCTGCCCGGCGTGGCTTGCCTCCTGGATGCCTAATTAAGAAGCGCGGAAGGCAGGCGCATAGGGGCGACAGACTCCGAAGCGGATGGGCAGAGCCCAGGGGCAGCCAAGGGCTGAACCGGGTCTGCCCGGAGTCGGAGGAGTTGTCAACCCGGCCATGCGCCCAGCCCGCAGCGTGACAATAAGAAGCGCGGAGGATAGACACGCAAGGGAGCTTGGAGCGGAGCGACGGATGCAAACCAAGACGGGCAGTGCCCGGCTGTTTGTGTCCGGAGTCGCAGCGAAAACGACCTGGCCGCGTGTCCAATCCACAGCGTGACAACGTTGTTTGATTATTCCGAACTCCCCCGCCCCGGCCTGTGTGCCAGGGCGGCGGGCAGTCCGGTTCTATATCATCTCCCACAGCACCCGTATAAAGGAAAGGAAGAAAAAGAACATGAATCGTCGTTACCGTAAGACTATCATCGCCGGCAACTGGAAGATGAACAACACCCTGTCCCAGACCAAGGCTTTTGCTGAGGAGCTTAAGCCCATCATGCCCCGCGGCAAGTGGTGCAACGTGGTGCTGTGTGTGCCCGCCACCAACATCCAGTCCGCCGTCCGCCTGTTCAAGGACTGCCACATCGCCATCGGCGCTGAGACCTGCCACTATGAGGATCACGGCGCTTACACCGGTGAGATCACCGCTGAGATGATCAAGGAGGCCGGCGCCAAGTACGTCATCATCGGCCACTCCGAGCGCCGCCAGTACTATAACGAGACCGATTTCACCGTCAACAAGAAGGTCCACGCCGCCATCAACGCCGGCCTGTTCCCCATCATCTGTGTGGGCGAGAGCCTGGAGCAGCGTGAGCTGGGCGTGACCATGGAGCTGATTGCTTACCAGGTCAAGTGCGCTCTGGCCGGCGTGCCCGCCGACAAGATGCGTCACGTGGTCATCGCCTACGAGCCCCTGTGGGCTATCGGCACCGGCAAGACCGCCACTGCCGAGCAGGCCGGCGAGGTCTGCCAGGCCATCCGTGCCGTCATCCGCAAGCTGTACGGCGCTCATGTGGCCCGCTCTGTCACCATCCAGTACGGTGGTTCCATGAACGCCAAGAACGCCGCTGAGCTGCTGGCTCAGCCCGACGTGGACGGCGGCCTGATCGGCGGCGCCAGCCTGAAGCCCGCTGACTTCGTGCAGATCATCAACTCTGCTAACCAGGAGTAAGAAGCGCGAAGGCGTGCGGAGCAGCGCGGATGGACTGGAGCGAGGGCGAGCGTTGGGCCGCTCAGCGGCCCAAGACCAGCCAGAGTCGTAGGGAAGCCGCGCGTTGCACAGCCGCCGCAGCGTGACCAAGAAGCGCGGAGGGCAGGCGCATAGGGGCGACAGACTCCGAAGCGGATGGGCAGAGCCCAGGGGCAGCCAAGGGCTGAACCGGGTCTGCCCGGAGTCGGAGGAGTTGTCACCCAGGCCATGCGCCCAGCCCGCAGCGTGACAGTCCGCTGCCGCGCACCGCGGGCGGGAACCAGTTTCCCCCGCGTGCCCCCCTCCGCTCTCCGAGGGGAATAAGGTGTCCTCCGGACCTATTGCTAAGGAGAATTTGTTTTTATGAAAACACCTACCACTTTGATCATTATGGACGGCTTTGGTCTCACCAGCCCCGACGCTGGCAACGCGGTGGCCAACGCCTCCACCCCCAATCTGGACCACATCTTCCGGGACTGCCCCGGCTGTAAGCTGTCTGCCTCCGGCCTGGACGTTGGTCTGCCTGAGGGCCAGATGGGCAACAGCGAGGTCGGCCACACCAACATGGGCGCTGGCCGGGTGGTCTTCCAGGACCTGCCCCGCATCACCCGGGATATTCAGACCGGGGACTTTTTTAAGAACAGCGCCTTCCTGGAGGCCATGGACAACTGCCGTGAGTGGGGTTCTTCCCTGCACCTGATGGGCCTTCTGTCTGACGGCGGTGTTCACAGCCACATCACTCACCTGTTCGCTCTGCTGAAGATGGCCAAGGAGCAGGGTCTGAAGAAGGTCTATGTCCACTGCTTCCTGGACGGCCGTGACGTGCCCCCCACCTCCGGCAAGAGCTACGTGGAGCAGCTCCAGGCCAAGATCCAGGAGCTGGGCATTGGTGAGATCGCCACTGTTATGGGCCGCTACTACGCCATGGACCGTGACAAGCGCTGGGACCGCCTACAGCGGGCCTACGACGCGATGGCCTGCGGCATCGGCCCTGTTGTTGAGGACGCTGCTCAGGCTGTTCAGGCCTCCTATGACGCCGGCGTGACTGACGAGTTCATGGAGCCTGTGGTTTGCTGCAAGGACGCCAAGGTCCACGACAACGACTCCATTATTTTCTTCAACTTCCGTCCTGACCGCGCCCGTGAGATCACCCGCTGCTTCGTGGACGAGGACTTCACCGACGTAGAGCGCAAGACCGGCTTCCTCTCTGTGGACTTTATCTGCACCACCGAGTATGACGCCACCATGCCCAACGTCACTGTGGCTTATCCCCGTCAGAAGCTGGAAAACATTTTTGGCGAGTATATCTCCAAGCAGGGTATGACCCAGCTGCGCATTGCCGAGACTGAGAAGTACGCCCATGTGACCTTCTTCTTCAACGGCGGCGTGGAGCAGGTGTTCCCCGGCGAGGATCGGGTGCTCATCCCCTCCCCCAAGGTTGCTACCTACGACCTGCAGCCTGAGATGTCCGCTTATGCGGTCACTGAGGAGGCTGTGCGCCGCATCGAGAGCGGCAACTATGACGTGATCATCCTCAACTTTGCTAACTGTGACATGGTGGGCCACACCGGCGTGTACGAGGCCGCTCTGAAGGCCGTGTCCACTGTGGACGAGTGCGTGGGCAAGGTTGTGGAGGCCACCTCCAAGATGGGCGGCGTGTCTCTCATCACCGCCGACCACGGCAATGCCGAGCACATGGTGGACGAGAAGGGCGATCCCTTCACCGCTCACACCACCAATCTGGTTCCCTTCTATATCGTGGGCGCCAGTGTGAAGCTGCGTGACGGCCGTCTGGCTGACATCGCTCCCACCATGCTGGACCTCATGGGCCTGGAAAAGCCCAAGGAGATGGATGGGGAGACTTTGATTCTCAACTAATTGCTTAATCTGGTTTTTCTGTCACATTACCCGGGCTTTTCCGGCCCATGCCCCCGCCAACGGCGGGGCGGCGCTTGCGCCGTACAAGAGTTTTGCCCAAAGGGCAAAACTTTGGCGCAGGGCGAATTCACTTCGCCCGAGCATTCAAAAAAACGGGAACCCAAACGGACTGGTCCGTTTGGGCCCTGGAAAAGCCCAAGGAGATGGACGGAGAGACCCTGATTCTCAACTAAGCGTTGTCACGCTACGGATTGGGCGTGCGGCCGGGTCGATAACTCCGCCGACTTCACCGCCAAACAGAAGTCGCTAGCGACTTCTTGGTTTGCCGGCGTCCGCTATGTCGTTATCTCCCCTGCACGCCTATCCTCCGCGCTTCGTTACCCCTTAGCGGGGACACGCCCCGCGTTTTAATAATCCATTTTCCCCTTGGCGGACAAGCTCCGCCGCATTTTGGAAAGGAGATTGATTCCCATGAAGCAGATGATCGAGATCGTTGACGTCCTGGGCCGTGAGATCCTGGACAGCCGCGGCAACCCCACCGTTGAGGTCGAGGTGTACCTGGAGGACGGCACCATGGGCCGTGCCGCTGTTCCCTCCGGCGCTTCCACCGGTATCTATGAGGCCTGCGAGCTGCGTGACGGCGACAAGAGCCGTTACATGGGCAAGGGCGTTGAGAACGCTGTGAAGAATGTGAACACCGAGATCGCTGAGTGCCTGATCGGCATGAACGTTCTGGACCAGGTCGCCATCGACAAGGCCATGATCGAGCTGGACGGCACCCCCAACAAGAGCCGTCTGGGCGCCAACGCCATTCTGGGCGCTTCCCTGGCCTGCGCCAAGGCTGCTGCCGAGTCCCTGGGCGTGGCTCTGTACAACTATATCGGCGGCGTTAACGCCAAGCAGCTGCCTGTTCCCATGATGAACATCCTCAACGGCGGCGCTCACGCCACCAACAACGTGGAGATCCAGGAGTTCATGATCATGCCTGTCTCCGCTCCTTCCTTCCGCGAGGCTCTGCGCCGCTGCGCTGAGGTCTTCCACACCCTGAAGACCGTGCTGAAGGAGAACGGCACTCCCGCCGCCGGTGTTGGCGACGAGGGCGGCTACGCTCCCAACCTGAAGAAGGACGAGGACGCTCTGAAGGTCATCGTTGAGGCCATCGAGAAGGCCGGCTACAAGCCCGGCGAGGACTTCAAGATCGCCATCGACGCTGCTTCCTCCGAGTGGTGGGACGACGAGCAGAAGTGCTACGTCCAGCCCAAGTCCGGCAAGAAGCTGACTCAGCAGCAGCTGGTCAACATGTGGAAGAAGTTCGCCGACAACTACCCCATCATCTCCCTGGAGGACGGCATGGCCGAGACCGACTGGGAAGGCTGGGCTATGCTGACCAAGGCCATCGGCGACCGCGTGCAGCTGGTTGGCGACGACCTGTTCGTGACCAACGTGGAGCGTCTGGCTACCGGCATTGAGAAGAAGGTTGGCAACGCCATCCTGATCAAGGTCAACCAGATCGGCACCCTGACCGAGACCCTGGACGCCATCCAGATGGCCAACCGCGCTGGCTACACCGCCATCGTCTCTCACCGTTCCGGCGAGACCGAGGACGCCACCATTGCTGACATCGCTGTGGCTCTGAACGCTGGCCAGATCAAGACCGGCGCTCCCAGCCGTACTGACCGTGTGGCCAAGTACAACCAGCTGCTCCGCATCGAGGAGGAGCTGGGCGAGATCGCTCAGTATCCCGGCATGAAGGCTTTCTTCAACCTGAAGTAATTCCTTCCAACGACAAAGCAGGACCGCGAAAGTGGTCCTGCTTTTTATTTCGCCCAGCTCCTCCGGGGTCCCCGCCACAGGCGGGGCGCGCCTTATGGCGCGTACAAGTGTTTTGCCCAACGGGAAAAACCTTGGCGCAGGGCGAATTCACTTCGCCCGAGCATATAAAAAACAGCGGGTTCCCATGGTGTGCCAAAGCACATCATGGGAGGCTGGGCGGGATCCTCAGTATCCCGGCATGAAGGCTTTCTTCAACCTGAAGTAATTCCTTCCAACTACAAGCAGGACCGCTTTTGCGGTCCTGCTTTTTATTTTGCCCAGCTCCTCCGGGGTCCCCGCCACAGGCGGGGCGCGCCTTATGGCGCGTACAAGTGTTTTGCCCAACGGGCAAAACCTTGGCGCAGGGCGAATTCACTTCGCCCGAGCATATAAAAAACAGCGGGTTCCCATGGTGTGCCAAAGCACATCATGGGAGGCTGGGCGGGATCGCTCAGTATCCCGGCATGAAGGCTTTCTTCAACCTGAAGTAATTCCTTCCAACTACAAGCAGGACCGCTTCGGCGGTCCTGCTTTTTTCTTGCCCAGCTCCTTGCGGACCTGTTTCCGGGTATCTCGGTGGCGAAGCCGCTGTACCAGCGCACAACCCAGCGAAGCGGTTGTGCACTGGAGAGGAGGAGCAAGGAAGCGGAGTAAAGAATGGTCGAAAGACCGTTCTGAATAAAGCGGACTTTGCGACGACGAGAAAGAAAGCTTGGCAAAGAACTTCCTGCAAAGCTTCGCCTCTGCGCGCTCAGATAAGACTTCTACAAAAAAATTTGATAAAATGGAACCGAATCTCTTTCCCGTGCATCTATAAGACGTCCGGACAACAAGAGACGAGGTGAACCCCATGGAGAACAACCAGGACAACCGGCAGCGTTTCGCCGCCCTGATACGGGAACACAGCCATTCCATGTTCCGCGCCGCCCGTGCCATTCTGGACTGCGACGCCGACGCGGAGGATGCGGTAGGCGAGGCAGTTTTGCTGGCTTGGCAGGCCCTTCCCAAGCTGAAAAACCAGGATGCCGCCCGCCGCTGGCTGCTGAAGATCACCGTCAACTGTGCCTATGGCCAGCGGCGAAGCCAGCAGCGGGTGGTCTATATGGACGATCTGAGCCATGCCGCAGGGAGCGCGCCGCTCCCGGAGCCATCCGGTCTGTGGGATGCGGTTTTGCGCCTGCCGGAGGACCAGCGGCTGGCTGTGATGTTCTACTACTACGAGGACATGCCAGTGGCGGAGATCGCCAAGACTTTGGGCGTTGCCCAGGGAACGGTAAAATCCCGGCTGAGCCGAGGGCGGGAACGTCTGAGAGCGCTGCTGCGCGAGGAGGAAGCATATGGATTTTGATTGGAAGGACTTTGACGCCCAAATGAAAGGGCGTGCAGTGATAGAGGACTGCCCCATTCCTCAGGACTTTGAGGAGCGGCTGGAGAAGCGCCTGGAGGAGCTGCCTGCCCAGGCCAGGAGCAAAAAACGGCTGGGGCGGCGGATCATCGCCATCATGGCCGCTGTGCTGATCCTGACCGGCTCCGCACTTGCCATCTCTCCCACGCTGCGGGAGCAGCTCAGCCGTGCTCTGGGTCTTTTCGAAGCCTATACCACGCCATTCGAAGGCGCTTCTGCCGTAGACCAGGGAGTAGAAATCCGCCTGCTGTCCGCTATGGCAGACGAGTACACCGTCCGCATCTACCTGGAAGTGCAGGATCATACCGGGACGCAGCCCATGGAAAACATCTGTGACATCTTAATCGATTTCCTCACTCCAAAGGAAGGCACCGAGATTCAAGGCATGACCTCCGGGACCAAACTCCTTGGATATGAGGAAGATACCCACACCGCATTGGTCGAATTGCATGCGGCAGGTGAGAATTACAGTCAGATGAGAGACTGGAATCTCTGTATTGACGGGATTGCTTTTTATTATGGAGGCAGGCGGGAATCCATTTACGGGACTTGGGAGATTCCCTTCACACTCACTCCTCTGGAAACCAGAACAGTCTCCCTGGACGCAGGCGATCATTCCGATTTCCACACCCTGAAAATCAGCCCCATCGGTATCGTTCTGGAGGGTGGTCCAGATAGTTTTATCCAAACGGATAATATGAATGTCGTATTTGCAGATGGGCATACGGAAACCGCTGAAAAAAGCGTCGGCACAGGCGGCACTGGACACACCACAAGCACTTGGTACTTCTCAGAGCCTGTATCTCCCGAAGAAATCGTCCGTTTGGAGCTGCCCTGTTGGACTATCACACTAAACGGCACAGACCAGGGAAGCGTAACGCGAAAATAATTAAATTTGTTCTATTTCTACCAGGGCCGGTTCGCAAGCGAACCGGCCCTTCTCTTCCCCTTGCGGCTTTCCACAAGACAGGCTATAATGGGGAAAGAATCCTTTCTCCTACGCGAGAAAGCCCTGTGAGAACCTGCGCTTTTGGAAAAACGAGCAACAAGAAAGGGTGTATCTGTTTGGATCAGGCACTGTATGAGAATCATTTGACCATTCTGCGCTCGGAGCTGTCCATGGCCCTTGGGTGCACCGAACCCATTGCGATCGCCTATGCCGCCGCCAAGGCCCGCCAGCTGCTGGGAGAGATGCCCGAGCACTGCACCGTCCATTGCAGCGGCAATATTGTCAAAAACGTTATGGGCGTCACTGTCCCCAACTCGGGTGGACTGCGTGGCATTGACGTGGCCGCCACTCTGGGTATTGTGGGCGGCAACCCGGAACTGGAATTGGCCGTGCTGGAGGGTATCACCGACGAGCACCGCGCCAAGGTGCGTGAGCTGCTGAAGGGCGACTTCTGCTCCTGCAAGCTCATCGAAAATGTGGCCACCCTGTACATCGTGGTGGAGCTTACCGCCGGAGAGCACTCCGCCCTGGTAGAGATCCAGAATACCCACAAAAATATCACCCGGATGCAGAAGGACGGGGTGGACTGCCCCGGCGTCACCGTCACCAAGGAGGAGAAGATCCAGCAGAGCGGCGACCGCAGCCTGCTGACGGTGAAAAACATTATGGAGTTTGCCGACGAGGTGAAGCTCTCTGAGGTGGAGCCCATCCTCACCCCCCAGATCGAGTGCAACATGGCTATCTGCCGGGAGGGTCTGGAGCACTCCTACGGCGCCGAGGTGGGCCGTGTCCTGCTGGAGGGCTACACCGATCCTCCCGTCCACATCCGCGCCCGCGCCTACGCCGCCGCCGGCTCTGACGCCCGGATGAACGGCTGCCCCATGCCGGTGGTCATCAACTCGGGCAGCGGCAACCAGGGCATCACGGTCAGTGTGCCGGTGATCATCTACGCCCAGGAGCACAGCGTCCCCCGGGAGAAGCTGCTGCGGGCGCTGGTGGCCGCCAACCTCATCTCCATCCACCAGAAGAGCTATATCGGCAGCCTGTCCGCCTACTGCGGCGTGGTCAGCGCCGCCTGCGGAGCCGCCTGCGGCATCTGTTACCTGCTGGACTACCCCTATGAGGTGCTATGCGACACCATCACCAACACCATTGCCACCGTGGGCGGCATGGTGTGCGACGGAGCTAAGTCCTCCTGCGCCGCCAAAATCGCCACCGCCGTGGAGACCGCCCTGCTGGGCATGAAGATGGGGCTGCACAACCGCACCTTCCAGCCCGGTGAGGGTCTGGTCAACGAGGACGTGGAGGAGACCATCAGCAACATCGGCCGTATGGGCCGGGTGGGCATGAAGTCCACCGACAATGAGATTTTGAATATCATGCTGGGCAACTGATAAATAAACGCCGGGCAGGTACTGCGTACCTGCCCGGCGTTTGTTCTGTGTAAAGAAAGTTTTTTTAACCGATCCCAAAACGGCCCTTCTGGGCCGCGGCGCTTATGCGCCGTACAAGTGTTTTCGCTTGAGGCGAAAACCTTGGCGCAGGGCGAATTCACTTCGCCCGAGCATTTTAATCGCCGAAGGGTGGAGGCGGCCTCTGGCCGCCGGAACCCAAAAAGAAAGACATCTGCAATATGCAGATGTCTTTCTTTTTGGTACGCCCGAAGGGACTCGAACCCCCAACATTCAGAACCGGAATCTGACGCTCTATCCATTGAACTACGGGCGCATCTCTTAAGTTGCTCCGTTATTATAGCAGATTCTCTTCTCCTTGTAAAGGGCTAATTTCCTTTCCCAGGCCGCTTACCCACTGGATTTCCTGGGGGGGAACCTCCAGACCGCAGGCCGCTCCCCGCCAATTTTCCCCCAGATAGACACGAAATTGGATCTCTCCCAAGGTGTAGATCTGCCCGGGATCATAGGGCTCCCCCAGCGGGGGCACAGGCACCGCCTGACGGCTGGGCGGGTAGGGCAGACCGTAGCCTGTCTGCTTGCCTGCGCTCTCCTTCAGCGCCCAGAGCTGGGCAAAGTCCTCTCCCCGGTCTCCCAGGCTGGCCAGCCAGGCCCGCTCTTCCGGACGGCAGGTACGCTCCACCAAAGAAGGCCGCCAGGCGGCCCGCATCTCCTGGACATCCACTCCCACCTCCCCGTCGGCCAAGGCACACAGTGCCAGCTTTCCGCTGTGGCTCAGGTTAAAGTGGCGCTGGGGACAGGCGGGAAACCAGGGCTTCCCCCGCTCCCCTGCCGCGATCTGCGGCAAGGGAGACAGCCCCCAGTATCGCTCTGCTCCCCAGGCCAGCAGCTCCCTTGCCTGCTCCCGCCGGGCCAGATCGTTGATCCCTAAAAGTATCATGTGGAGGTACTCCTTCTCTCTACTTCACTTGCTGCCCGCTCTCCTGGGAAAAATCGGTAAACAGAGCTCCCTGAGGCGCTCGGAAGGTAAAGCACACCATAGCCGTCACCAGCAGCGCCGCCAACAGAGCAGGCAAATGCCACCGCAGGCCCTGGAACGGTCCGGCCATGCGGGTGGGCAGCCAGAAGCCCAGAGCCATCAGCACGCCGTACAGCACCAGGTCGGCCGCAAGACTGTTCCAGCCCAGCACCACATGGAGAAGGTATCCCACCGCCAACATGGCCAGGCAGATCCCCACTCCCGTCAGCAGCCAGGGGCGCAGGCCGGTGGGCCTCCCCCAGGTGAGCCACACCGCCGCCGCCAGATAGGGCCAGAATAAAATTTTGGTGTGCTCCCAAATACTCTCGTTCACCGGTGAAAACAGGGCTGTGACCCCGTTGGGACACAGCCCGTAGACAAAGTGCAATCCTACTCCTGCCAGTACCGCCAGCACAAAGGCCAGGAGCAGCTGCTTTTTTTCATATACCATAAGGTCTCACCTCTCTCGGAGAAACCTTATGCCGCCGTTCCAATTTTTATGCGCTTATCCTACCAGTTCAAACAGACAGCCCCACAGCCGGTCCAGCCCCTCAAAGGGGGTATCCGGTCCCAGGCGGCATACCGCCAAGCCGTCTTCCACCTGGATTTGAATGTTCCAGCGCTCCCCCAGCTGCTGCCGAAGCCAGGCACTGTCCTTCCCCGGCACCCGGAAACGGACCGTTCCGGTGGCCTGGTCCGCCTGGACCACCTCCGGTCCTCCCGGACCAAAGTCCTCCAGACGTGCCTTCAGATGTCGGGTCAGCCGTGCCACACGGGGCGCCTGGGCCGATGTGGGCACGATATTGCGTGTCAAATCCATGGCGTAACTCCTTACAATCTGGTCTCCAGGGGTACGCTGACCCCGTAGCCCTCTGCAGATAGACGGCGCAGCAGGGTGGGCAGCACCCGAGCCGTCTCACTGCTGCCATCCAGGGTGAGATACACCCGGGCATGGTTTCCGCTGATGCGGCTGAGCACCTTATTTGCATAGGTACTGGCGCTCACACCCTGATCCGGGACCGCCGAAGCCGTCTCGTTCCAACAGATCCAACCCTCTTGCTCCAGCTCCTCCCGCTGGTTCTCCGGCACCAGGACCACCGAGGCGCGGGTATAGGCCACCTCACTGAGGGTCTCGTTGGCCTGCTCCAACAGGCGGCGGGTACCGGCCGCCGTGCGGCCCTGTGCAATCAGCCCGATGCTGTGCCCGCTGCCCAGAATCCGGAAGATCAGATCGTCCTCCCGCTCCAGGCCCTCTGCGTCAAAGAAAAAAATCGCCCTTTGACTGTAGCTGTCCAGCGTATCCAGAATCTCACTCAGCCCCTGGGCATCCTCACAGGAAAAGCCAAGATAGGCGGGGATCACACTGGTGTCATCCGGATCGTCTGGCACAGTGATCTCGGGCTGGGGATCCTCCGTATTGTTGGTGGGGGGCAGTACGCCGGGGGTGGGCTGGCTCTGGTTGGCCTGGTTGTAGTCCCGGATCCGGCTGCGGATGGAGTTCTGGGCCGCGTCCACAAACCAGGCATCGCTGAGCACCACCGCCGAGCTTTTGATGCGCACGATATACCCCTCGTCAATAACAATGACCGAGTAGGACAGGCCAAAAAAGCTGCACACGGTAGCAACCGGCACATAGGGTCTTCCGTTGCGCAGAATGGCCCGGCCGGAGATAGTCTCTTCCGTGATGGGATTATAGCATGTCCCCCGGTTCAGATCGAAGATCATCATCTGCTGCAGATTATACAGGGTAACGGTCCCTCCGTCCCGGCTGTAACTGCTGCTGATACCTAAATTGATGCCGGTATAGCTGCTGTCAAAGACGGTGTAGGGCACGTACAATACGCCCCCCGACCAGGTGGGCATAGTATCCGATGTGAGCTCCAGCACGCTCTCATTGACTGCCGTCAGATAGATATTTCCCGCTGCCTGAGCGGTGTTCAGCAGCGCCACCAGCAGGGTCAGTACCAGGGCCAGCGCCGTCCGCTTTTTCCATTTCTCCACCGTCTTTGCCTCCTTTCCGGCACTTGCTAGCGAAATTATATCATAGTATAATCAGTTGGGCAAGACAGCCCCCCTTTAACCCATTTTTAAGAAAGGGTAAAGTACCCTTCAACCCGCGTGTGGTATCCTTATGGCACAAGCTGGGGAAAGGAGCTAACACCATGGAAATTACCCTGGAGCAGGTGGAACGCCTGCGTGAAAAAGCCGACGTGTCCTACGGCCAGGCCAAGCAGGCCCTGGAGTACAGCGGCGGCAATCTGTTGGACGCCCTGATCTATCTGGAGGAGCAGGGCGCCATTCCCCGTCCCCAAGGGGCCTACTACTCCACACGAAATGAAACGCCTCCGCCGCCTCCCTCCCAGGAGGAGTTGGCCCCTCTGGGGGAGAAAACGGACGGGACGGAACAACGAAAGAAAAAGAAGTTTAAGGGCATGGGGGTGAAGGTAGTCAGCGGCAAGACCCTGTTTGGAACCCTGCGCCGCTGGCTCATCGACAATGAGCTGGAGATCTGGCGGCGGGGCCAGCCGGTGACCTCTCTGCCCATTTTGGTGCTGATCGTACTGGTGCTCTTTGCTCCCTGGGTCTCGCTGCCCCTGCTGCTTCTGGGCCTGTTTTTCGGCTTCCGGTATCAGATCTCCGGCCCGGACCTGGAGGATGAGACCATCAACGGCGTGATGGGCAGTGTGGCCGATACCGCCGCCGACCTGGGCCGCCAGGTGATGGAAGAGCTGAAAAACCAGCACGATAAGTATAACAACCGCAAAAAATAACTGTTTAGAATCAAAATTTTCAACGTAAGGGAGCGAACTCAATGGCAGAAAAGATCCTTCTGGTGGAGGACGAGGAGAAGCTGGCCCGGATGGTGGAGATGGAACTGCGCTACGAGGGCTACGAGGTGACCAAGGCCTTTGACGGGCGCAGCGGGCTGGAGCAGGCGCTGTGCGGCAAGTACGATCTGGTGCTGCTGGACATCATGCTGCCCCAGCTTTCCGGGATGGAGGTGCTGCGCCGTCTGCGCCGGGAGAGCGACCTGCCCGTTATCATGCTCACAGCCCGGGACAGCGTCATCGACAAAGTGTCCGGCCTGGATTCCGGAGCAGACGACTATATCACCAAGCCCTTTGCCATCGAGGAGCTGCTGGCCCGCATCCGGGCCGCTCTGCGCAAACGGGCTGTCCACACCGGCAGCATCCTCACCGCCGGAGAGCTGGCTATGGATGTGGAGCGCCACCAGGTCAGCGTCCGGGGACAGAGTGTGGAGCTGACCAAGAAAGAATTTGATCTTCTGCACCAGCTGCTGGAAAACAAGGGCCGGGTACTCACCCGGGAGGCCCTGCTGGACAGCGTATGGGGCTTTGACTTTGTGGGAGAGACCAACTCGGTGGATGTGTACATCCGCTTTCTCCGCAGCAAGATCGACGAGGCCTTCGGCATCAAGCTCATCCACACCGTGCGCGGCGTGGGCTATGTGATCCGGGAGTCCTGACGCCACACAGAAAGGAAGTTATTGCAATGGTAATTGTCTACCAGTCTCACACCGGCTTTACCAAGGAGTACGCCCAGATGCTGGGCAAAGCAGAAAAGATGAAGACCTACACCTTGGCCGAGGCGGAGCGCCAGCTCCTGTCCGACGCCCAGGTGTTTTATATGGGACCTCTCACCGCCGGACACATCGGCGGTCTGGACCGGTCTATGAAGCGCTGGAAGATCCAGGGCGTATGCGGCGTGGGCATGTCCCAGCCCGGCGAGGGCACCATGGCCTCTCTGCGCCGGTCCAACTATGTGGGGGACGCGCCCCTGTTCTACCTTCAGGGCGGCTGGGCTCCCAAAAAGGTGGGATGGCTCAAGCGGCGGATGGTGAACATGGTCACCCGCTCCACCCGTCAGTCCCTGGAGGCCAAAGGCTCCGCCCGCACTCCCCAGGAGCAGGCCATGCTGGACATGCTCCTGCACGGCGGCAGCTTTGTGGCCTTTGAGAACCTGGACTCCATCCGCGCCTGGCTCAAAACCCAAGCGTAATCATCCTTTTTGAGAAAGGAGGGCCGCCATGGAAAAAAAACGGCAGCGCTTTCACTCTCCGCCCCCCACGGCCCCCATTTCCACCGCCCGGGACACCTCTCTGGCCTTTCGGCTGAATCTGGGATTTTTCTTCCGCCAGCTGTGCATCTTTGTGGTGCTGGACCTGCTGCTGGCCGGTATGGCTCTGTGCGGGCTGATCCTCTACGGAGAAAACCGCTGTGCCGATGTGGCCGCCCTGGTGGAGGAACGGGGCGTCCCCACCCAGGACGCCCTGGCCTGGATGGAGGCCAGCGACTACACCATCACTCTTTTGGACGGGGAGCCCACAGGCTACCCGGTGCCCATTTTCGCCTGGCTCCCCATCCGTGAGGAGACCGCCGACGGTCTGCGGCTTTGGGACTTAAGCCATTATTACCAGATCCAGATGCCCAGCGAGACCACCCCCTACGCCATCACGGTCAACCTGACCGGCATCTTCCAGACCTTGTACTGGGCAGGAGTTGTGGTGCTGGTGTTTCAGGGCATCTTCCTGCTCACCAGCCTGTTTGGCAACAACCGCTCCATCCGCAAGGTGCTGCGCCCCCTTCAGGAGCTGGCCGCCACCGCCTCCCGCCTCAGCTCCATGACCCACATGTCCCGCCAGGAGCTGGAGGCTCTGGCCGGGGAGCTGGAGAAGATCAATGCCAAGCACCTGGACAGCCGCATCGATCTGCCCGCCACCCAAAAGGAACTGCGCTCTCTGGCCCAGTCCATCAACGCCATGCTGGAGCGCATCAACCGGGCTTACAGCGCCCAGGCCCGCTTCGTCTCCGATGCCAGCCACGAGCTGCGCACCCCAATCGCCGTCATCCAGGGCTACGCCGCCCTGCTGGACCGCTGGGGCAAGGACGACCCGGAGGCCCTGCAGGAGTCCATCAGCGCTATCCGCTCCGAGGCCAAGTCCATGGAGGAGCTGGTGGAGCAGCTTCTCTTCTTAGCCCGGGGAGATAACGACACCCAGCCGGTAAAACCCAGTCTGTTTGATCTGTCCGCTCTGGCCGGCGAGGTACTGCGGGAGGAAGAGATGATCTGCCCCGACCGGGTGTTCCTACCCCGCTGGGGAGAAGAGCCGGTCCCGGTGCGGGCCGACCAGGGACTGATCAAACAGGTCATGCGCATTTTAATGGACAACGCCATCAAATACAGTCCCCCGGGCAGCCGGATCTATCTGCGTCTCTCCACCCAGGAGCGCTATGCCCGTCTCACCGTACAGGATGAGGGAGACGGCATTCCTCCCGACAGCATCCCCCACATCTTCGAGCGCTTTTACCGGACCGACCAGTCCCGGGACCGGAAAACCGGGGGCACCGGGCTGGGTCTGTCCATTGCTCGCTGGATCGTGGAGCGCCACGAGGGATGGTTGGAAGTGGTCTCCCGCCCCGGTGTGGGTACCCGCATCTCCTTTTTGCTGCCTCTGGCGCCGCCGGAACAGGAGGCAGGATAATGTGGTATGTCTATCTGCTGCGCTGCGCCGACGACACCCTGTACGCCGGCTGCACCAACGATCCCCCGCGCCGCCTTCAGCAGCATAACGCCGGGCAGGGCGCCAAGTATACCCGCTCCCGCCGTCCGGTCTCCCTGGTCTATCTGGAGCAGGCCGGGGATCACGGCCAGGCCCTGCGCCGGGAGGCCGCCTTAAAGCGCCTCACCCGCAAGGAGAAACTGGCCCTGATCGCCGCCGCGCCCCCTCTTTCCGACTCACTTATACCCACTGAAAAAAAGACGCCTTAGGGCGTCTTTTTTTGCTTTCGTTTTTCAAACCGAGGCATGCGCTTTTTTCAAATGCTATTTTTTTGCAGAATGCCCTTCCTCTCTTGCTTTTTCCCTGTATCACTACTATAATGTATGCTGATTTCTTATCACATTCTCCGCACCCCCTTCTTACACCAACGACCGGAAAAGGAGATGCTTATCCGATGAAGCGCGCTGCCATTCCCCTGATCCTGCTGGTGTCTGGATTTGTTCTGGGGCTGCTGTGTTCCGTATCGCTGCGGCACCCTGCCGCCGCCACGCCCGCTGCCGTGATTCAAAAGGAAGAAACTCCCTCGGAATCCGCGGTAAACACGACCAGCCTGCTTCACACTGCCGCCGCGGTCACCAATGCCTTGCATGACCAGGACTATGAGACTCTGTCCACCTATGTGCATCCCACCCGCGGGGTGACCTTTACCCCCTACTCCACGGTGGACCTTCAGCGCGACCAGAACTTTACCGCCGATCAGATCAAGAATCTGTCGTCGGATACCAGCACCTACACCTGGGGCTATGAGGACGGCCGGGGCGAGTCCATCCAAATGACCATGTCGGAGTATTTTACCCGCTTTGTCTTTGATGCGGACTATACACAGGCCCCTAAGGTGGGCGTGGACCAGATCATCACCAGCGGCAACGCCCTGGAAAACCTGACCGAGGCCTACCCAGACTGCCACTTTGTAGATTTCTGCTATCCCAGCCGGGACCCTGCCAACGAGGGACTGGATTGGTGTTCCCTCAAGCTGGTGTTCCTGGGAGAGAAAACCTCCTGGTATTTGGTGGGTGTGGTCCACGGAGAGTGGACCATCTGATGCACCCAAGATCATCCTTCAGCCGAAGACGGCTTTCATATTAGAAAGAGAGGCTTGCCGATACTGTGAAAATCATCATTATAGGCACCGGAAAAGTCGGTTTTTCTCTGGCGGAGCAGCTTTTGAACGAAAAGCATGACATTACCATCGTGGACACCCAGGACAGCGCCCTGCGCCGCGCCACCGACGCGCTGGACATTATGAGCGTCAAGGGCAACGGCGTATCCACCGACACCCTGCGGGAAGCGGGAGCGGAGGACGCCGATCTGCTGGTGGCTGCCACCAACTCCGACGAGGTGAACATGGTCTGCTGTCTCACCGCCAAGCACCTGGGAGCCAAGTACACCATCGCCCGCATCCGCAACCTGGAGTATAACCTGGGTCTGCACGAGCTGAAAAAGAACATGGGCATCGATATGGTCATCAACCCGGAAAACGCCACGGCGGTGGAAATTTCCCGCCTGCTGCGCTTCCCATCGGCGGCCAACATCGAGACCTTCTGCCGCGGCCGGGTAGAGCTGATGGGCTTTCGCCTGCAGGAGGGGGACTTCCTGGTCAACCAGCCCCTCCACGCCCTGTCTGCCCAGGTCAAGCAGCTCTCCCTGCTGGTGTGTGCCGTAGACCGGGACGGCGAGGTCACCATCCCCAACGGTTCCTTTGTTCCCCAAGTGGGGGATAAGCTCTATCTCATCGGCCGCCCCACCAGCCTGGACCAGTTCTTCCGCCTGCTGGGCCGGTACAGCCCCAAGGTAAAGACGGTATTCATTGTGGGCGGCGGCAAGATCTCGGTGTACCTCACCGCCATTCTGGAAAAGATGAAGATGCGGGTCAAGATCGTGGAGCTGAGCGAAAAGCGCTGCCGTCTGGTCAGCGAGATGATGCCCCGCACCACCGTGATCTGCGGCGACGGCACCGACCAGGAGCTGCTGGAGTCTGAGCGCATGTCCGCCGCCGACGCCTTTGTCGCCCTCACCGACCGGGATGAGGACAACCTGATCATCTCCCTGTACGCCATGCAGCAGGGCATGCACAAGGTGGTCACCAAGTGTAACCGCCAGAACTATACCGGCATTGCCCGGGCCGTGGGTCTGGACAGCGTCATCTCCCCCAAGCTTATCACCGCCGCCCAGATCCTTCAGCTGGTGCGCGGCATGCAGAACTCCCAGGGCAGCGTGATGAATACCCTCTACCGCATTGCCGATGGCAAGACTGAGGCCATGGAGTTTACCGTTGGCCCCTCCACCCGCCATCTCAATGTGCCCCTGCGGGATCTGCACCTGCACAAGGGCATCCTCATCGCTGTCATCATGCGGGACGGCGAGATCATCATCCCCGAAGGTTCCTCCTGCATCCAAGAGGGTGATTCGGTCATTATCATCTCCCGTGACCGGCCCATCCAGGATCTCAATGACATCTATGCCGAGGAGGACGCAAGCTTTCTCCTGACTGGAGGCAAGGATGAACATTAAGCTGGTTTTTAAGCTTCTGGGCCGGATTTTGTCCATGGAGGCCGCCGTGCTGGTACTGCCTATGGCGGTAGCTCTGCTCTACCACGAAAGCCCCATGCCTTTTGTGTGGAGTATTCTGGTCATTTTGTGCATCAGCCTTCCCCTGTCCTTCCTGCCCGCAGAGCGGCACTTCCACGTGCGGGAGGGCTTTGTGTCGGTGGGACTGCTGTGGCTGCTCACCGGCGTGGTTGGCGGACTTCCCTTCTATTTTTCCGGCTATTTCAACTCTTTTATCGACTGCGTGTTTGAGGCTTCTTCCGGCTTCACCACCACCGGAGCTACCATTCTCACCAACATCGAGGCCTTGCCCTACGGCATCCTCTTCTGGCGCGCCTTCACCCACTGGCTGGGCGGCATGGGCGTACTGGTGCTGGTCACCGCCATTGTCCCCTCCCTGGGGGTGCGTCCCCACTACCTCACCCAGGCGGAGACCCCCGGTCCGGTCTTTTCCAAGCTGGTGCCCAAGCAGTCCCAGACCTCCAAGATCCTCTATCAGATGTACTTCGCCCTCACGCTGGCGGAGGTCATTTTGCTGAAGATCTGCGGTCTGCCTCTGTATGACGCCCTCATTCACTCCTTTTCCACCGCCGGCACCGGCGGCTTCTCCAACCGCAATCTCAGTGTGGGCGCCTACGGCAATCCCACCGCCGAAATCATCATCGCCATTTTCGCCCTGCTCTTCTCACTGAACTTCGGCCTGTATTTCCTTCTGCTTCAGCGCCGGTTCAAGGAGGCGCTCAAGAGCGACGAGGCCCGGTTCTTCCTGCTGCTGGTGGCGGGTTCCACTGCGCTGATCACCATCAATATCATGCCCATCTATGAGAACGTGTGGGACAGCCTGCGCTACGCCTTCTTCCAGGTGGCGTCCATCATTTCCACCACTGGCTTTGCCACGGCGGACTTTGTGCTCTGGCCCCACTTCTCCCAGATGATTCTGGTGATCCTCATGTTCTGCGGCGCCTGCGCCGGCTCTACCGGCGGCGGCATCAAGTGCTCCCGGGTGGTCATGCTGCTGCGTTCCATCCGCCGGGAGCTGCACCGCATTGCCCATCCCCGCTCGGTGGAAGTGGTGCGTCTGGACGGAAAGCCGGTGGATGAGAGCACTCTGCACTCCGTGCTGGTGTTTATCGGCTTTTACATTCTGATCATCCTCACTGCCGCTTTGGTGGTCTCTCTGGATAACGTCCCCTTTGACGTCTCCTTCTCTGCCGCCCTCACCTGCGTGAGCAACGTAGGTCCCGGTTTGGCAACCATCGGCCCCTCCGGCAATTTTGCCGCCTTCTCCCCGCTGAGCAAGGTGGTCCTCTCCCTGTGCATGATCATCGGCCGGTTGGAGATCTTTCCCATCCTGGTTCTGTTCAGCCGCCACACCTGGCGCCGCAATTAGCATTTCGCCTGTTTCTGCCCGCAGTGTTCTGCTGCGGGCATTTTTTATACCTCGAGACTGCGTTTTGCACAATCCCCCTTGCATTCTATCCTTGGTATGGTAAAATGATGATAAGAGGCCTGTGATTTTCTATATTTTTTGGTTGTTTCCAACAAGCGCAGGCTTCTATATCCAAAGAAAGGGCGTGTTTTCATGGAGAACCTGTACTGGCTGGGCTTTGCGGGCGCACTGGCTGCCCTCCTGTTTGCTCTGCAGCAAAAGAGGCGGGTCATGTCCTATTCGGAAGGGACCCCCGCTATGCAAAAAATTGCCGGGGCTATCCGCTCCGGCGCCAATGCCTACCTCAAGCACCAGTACGCCACGGTGGCCAAGGTCTTTGCCGTGGTCTTTGTTCTGCTGCTGGTCATGGCCTTCGGCACGGGCGGACAGATGCTCTCCCGATTCACTCCCTTTGCCTTTCTGACCGGCGGCATCTGGTCCATGCTGGCCGGTCTGGTGGGCATGAAAATTGCCACCAACGCCAACGCACGCACCGCCCAGGCCGCCAGTGAGCGCCTGAACCGCGGCCTGCGGGTGGCCTTCTCCTCGGGCTGTGTCATGGGCTTTACCGTGGTAGGCCTTGGACTGCTGGACATCTCCCTGTGGTTTGTCATCCTGCGCCTGGGGGCCGGGATCGACGACCCGGTGACTCTGGGCAATATCATGGTGATGAACGGCATGGGCGCCTCCTTTATGGCTCTGTTCGCCCGGGTGGGCGGAGGCATCTACACCAAAGCTGCCGACGTAGGTGCTGACCTGGTGGGCAAGGTGGAGGCGGGTATCCCGGAGGACGATCCCCGCAACCCCGCCACCATTGCGGACAACGTGGGCGACAACGTAGGCGATGTGGCCGGTATGGGCGCTGACCTGTACGAGTCCTATGTGGGCTCCATCCTGGCCACTTTCGCTCTGGGCGCCAGCGCCGGCTACGGCTGGAATGGGCTGATTTTGCCCATCCTGCTGGCGGTGTGCGGCATTTTGTGCTCCATCGTGGGCAGCTTCTTCGTAAAAACCGAAGAGAACGCCTCCCAGAAATCCCTGCTGCGCTCCCTGCGCACCGGCACCTATCTGGCCGCTGCTCTCTCTGCCATCGCCGCCGCTCCCCTCACCTATTTCCTGCTGGGCCACTGGGGCGTCTATGTGGCCATTCTGGCCGGACTGGCCGGGGGCTGCGCCATCGGCTACTTCACCGAATATTACACCTCCGACACCTATAAGCCCACCCAGCGGCTGGCTGCCGCCTCCGAGACCGGCGCGGCCACCGTAATTATCGGCGGCATCTCTCTGGGAATGTTGTCTACCATCGCCTCCATCCTGGTGGTGGCCATCGCCATTCTGGTCAGCTTCTACGCCGCCGGGGGAGCCTCCTCCTTTAACCAGGGGCTCTACGGCATCGGCATCGCCGCCGTAGGCATGCTGTCTACCCTGGGTATCACCCTGGCCACCGACGCCTACGGCCCCGTGGCCGACAACGCGGGAGGCATTGCTGAGATGTCCGGCCTGCCCGAGTCGGTTCGGGAGCGTACCGACGCTTTGGACTCCCTGGGCAACACCACCGCCGCCACCGGCAAGGGCTTTGCCATCGGCTCGGCCTCCCTCACCGCACTGGCTCTGTTGGTGTCCTATGTGAATATCGTACAGACCAAGACTCCCGAGGTGCTGGACCTCACCCTCACCAATCCTCTGATGCTGGTGGGGCTCTTCATCGGAGCCATGCTCACCTTCGTCTTCTCCGCCCTCACCATGAACGCAGTGCAGACTGCCGCCCAGTCCATCGTGGTAGAGGTACGCCGCCAGTTTAAGGAAATCGCGGGCATCATGGAACATGAGACTGACCCGGACTACGCCTCCTGCGTGGCTCTGTGTACCAAGGGCGCGCTGAGGGAGATGGTAGTCCCCGCCCTGCTGGCCATCGTGGTGCCTATCCTCACCGGCCTTATCCTGGGCCCTATCGGCGTGGTGGGGCTGCTGGGCGGCGTGTCGGTGACCGGCTTTGCCATGGCGGTGTTTATGTCCAACGCGGGCGGCGCCTGGGACAACGCCAAGAAGTACATCGAGGCGGGCCACCACGGGGGCAAGGGCTCCGACTGCCACAAGGCCGCCGTGGTGGGCGACACGGTGGGCGACCCCTTTAAGGACACCTCCGGTCCCTCCCTGAACATTCTCATCAAGCTGGTGTCCACGGTGTCCATCGTGTTCTCCGGATTGGTGGTGGCCTTTCACATTTTGTAATGTTTCTCCCTGATATCACAAAGAGGACCCGGCTCAGGCCGGGTCCTCTTCTGTTTCCTCACTGATCCAGTTAATGGAGGCCTGGGCTGTCTGGAAACTTCCTGATCTCCAAATTCCAAGCTTTTCATACTCTTCCGCCGTCATCAGGGGGTAGTTCCAAAATCCCACCTAGTGCGTATAATTCATCCAGGACTGCAAAATCTTGCTGTTCTCCCCGGCACTCATGGGATAGGTGAGATAGCCCCGGCAGTTCTCCCCACCCAGCGGGATAGAAAACAGCGCCATGAACAAGTGCTTTTCTGTCGGGCTCCAGAAGATAGAATTTGTAGCGAACACTTCCTCCTCCAGGCGGTAGTAGTCCCCCAGATAGGTCGTTCCATCCTTGTCATAGAGCAGCCGCCCGGTGACGGTTCCCTCCATGTGAACACCCTCTACGCCTGTGTGTGCCGCAGACTTGAGAGCAATGCACTCGGTGGTGCGGTACTTGGGCTGGACCTGCCACTGGAAGTGGTGGATGATCTTCCACTGCCTGCCCGGAAGCTCCACCGCCAGGTTGGTCACCTTCAGCTCTTTTACTACATATTCGCTGTAATAGACCCCCGTGGAGGTGTACATCATCTTCCCATTGTTAAAGGGCGCTTCAGTTACCTCCGCCTCCACTCTCAGGGCCCCCTCCAGGCTGGACAAGTCCTCCGCTGACAGGTCGTCGGCCACCTGCTCCGGCACCCCCAGCTCCACCAGGTGGGAGCGGATCTCCTCCAGGCCCGCCTGCTCTCCCTCCGGCCGGGGCGTCCACTCCATAGGATAGCGGCCAAAGAGGAGGGTGGCCGCCGAAATGCACACCAGCAGAGCAGCAAACCAAGTGATCCAGATACTTCGGTCAGATACCCGCACCGGGGCGGGCTGTACCTGATAGCCTGCCTCATCCAGCAGATGGGCAAACTTACTCAGGCTGCGCAGGATCAGGATATAGACTACCAGGAGAGCCCCTACAATAATCAGCCCCTGGACATTCAGCAGGGCAAGGGCAGCCAGCACCAGATAGAACCAGATGAGCGCACCGGCGGCTCTCGCCTCGGCCGGCTGTCCCGCCCGGCGGCGTACTTCTATGATACCCTGCCACAGGCAGATATACTGGATCAGCGGAAGCATCAGTCCAGAATAGGACAGCCAGCTAAGGGGCTGTTCTGAAACCCAGATGGTGGCATTGAGTATCAAACCAGCAAACTGAAATGCCGCCTCGATCAAACTGATGACCCAGCAGGCAGTAAAGCACCGATTCTCCCTCCGCAGCGCCCGAAAGCCCAGCCACAGCAGTACCGTACCCACAGCCACCATCAGATCCTTTACGATCCAAACATTCAAGGTACACGTGGTCAGTCCGATGCCCCAGACAATGCGGTATATTGCCCGCTTCCAGGGCGTGATCGCCTCATCCACCACCGGGGGAGGGGGCAGCTCCCCCGCCTCCTGGGTCAGCAAAACGTCCAGCTTGTCCTCCTCACGCATCAAACTCACCTCCCAGCGCCTTCTGCAGCTTTTTGCGCAGGCGGTACAGCTTGCCCTCCACCGCCCGCTCGCTGGTTCCCAGCTCCGCGGCGATCTGCCGGGTGGACTGCAAGTAGTAATATTTTCGGTAAAACAATATCTGCTCCTGGTAGGACAAATTGCGGATGGCCTCTTGAAGCCGCTCCCGCTCCTCTGCTTTCAAAACCTGCTCCTCCGGGCCATCCCCAGGATGGGGCACCCTCTCGTCCCACTCCGCTCGCCCCGCCTCCCGGCGGCGCTGGGCTCTTTTGCGGTTGAGGGCCGCGTTCCGGGCCAGGGTGGTAAGCCAGGTGGTGAAGCTGCCCCGTTTCGCGTCAAATTGCTCCCGTGCCTGCCACACCTGGTGGAGCACATCGGCCAGGCACTCCTCCCGCTCCTGCTTGTCTTCCAAAATTGCAAAAATCACATAGTTCAAAAGCGGCGTATAGGCCGCCGACACCGCATCCAGGGCATCCGGCTCCCCGTCTACCAGACGGCGTACCGCCTCCTCTCCCTTCATAGCCCTCACCTCCTCCTGTGCGCCTCTATTCTATTATACATGGCCCGCCCGGTTACCCCACGGCGTTTTTCCAAAATATTCGTTTCTCTCCTCCATTTTCTTGGTTCTTTTTCCTCTTGTTATTTTCCTACTAATTTAGCAGGATAATAGTACCGAATGGCACTCCGAAAAACGGGCAAAACTACTGCCAACTGGAAAGGAGCGTTTATACTATGATCAACGTACGAAAGGCCGCGGTGATCGGCTGCGGTTTTGTGGGAGCCTCTATCGCTTTCAGCCTGATGCAGAAGGGCATTTTCTCCGAGCTGGTGCTCATTGACGCCAACCGGGAAAAGGCAGAAGGCGAGGCCATGGACCTGAGCCACGGTCTGCCCTACACCGCCTCCATGCGCATCTACGCCGGGGACTACGACGATGTGGCCGACTGCGCCATGGTCATCGTCACCGCCGGAGCCAACCAGAAGCCCGGCGAGACCCGCCTGGACCTGATCGGCAAGAACGTGGCTATTTTGAAGAGCATCATTCCCCAGCTCACCAGCCGGAATTTCAAGGGCATCCTGATGATCGTGTCCAATCCGGTGGATGTGCTCACCTACGCCGCCTGGCGGCTGTCCGGCCTGCCTGCCCACCGGGTGATCGGCTCGGGCACCGTGCTGGACACTGCCCGCCTCAAGTACCTGCTCAGCCAGGAACTGGGGGTAGACAGCCGCAACGTCCACGCCGCCATCATTGGCGAGCACGGAGACAGCGAGCTGGCGGTGTGGAGCAGTGCCAACATTTCCACCGTGGATCTGGCCCAGTTCTGCACCCTGCGTGGTATCCAGGACCAGGCCGCCCTGCGGGACAAGATCTACCACGAGGTGCGGGACAGCGCCTATGAGATCATCCAGCGCAAGGGAGCCACCTACTACGGCATCGCCATGGCGGTCTCCCGCATCGCCGAGTGTGTGATGAAGGACGAGCACGCCATGCTCCCTGTGTCGGTGCTGTTGGAGGGCCAGTACGGCCTGGACGGCCTGTGCCTGAGCGTCCCCTCCATCGTGGGAGAGAACGGCGTAGAAACCGTGCTGGAGATTCCTTTGGACGAGAAGGAGCACCAGGCCCTTCTGTCCTCCGCCCAGCAGCTCAAAGAGGTCATCGCCACCCTTGACCTGCCCTAATTTTCATGAAAAAGCCGGAGAGCGACGTGCTCTCCGGCTTTTTGATTATAGATTCTGGATGTCCGCCACCAGCGCGTCCACATCCTCCTCCCGGGTGGCCCAGCTGGTGCAGAAGCGCACCGCCGCCCGGTCCTCGTCCATCGCCTGCCAGAAAGAGAAGGCGTACTTCTCCCCCAGCTTGTCCCGCTGGGCCTGGGTCAGGATGGGGAACTGCTGGTTGGTGGGAGATTTATGGAGCATGGAGATGCCCTTTGCCTCAAAAGCTGCTGCCAACTTCTGGGCCAGAGCCACGGTGCGGCGGCCCAGCTGCTCATAGAGGCCCCCCTGGAACAGGACCTCAAACTGGATTCCCAGCAGCCGGCCCTTGGCCAACATGCCGCCCATGCGCTTGATCATATAGCGGAAATCCTTCTGAATGGCCGGGTCGGGGATGACCACCGCCTCTCCGAACAAGGCGCCCACCTTGGTGCCGCCGATATAAAACACATTGGCCAGCCGGGCCAGGTCGGCCAGGGTCACGTCGTTCTCCGCTGCACCCAGGCCATAGCCGCACCGGGCTCCGTCGATGTACAGGGGCAGGTGGTACTCATCGCAGGCCGCACGGATGTCCTCCAGTTCGGAGCGGGTATAGAGGGTACCCTCCTCGGTGGGCTGGGAGAGATAGACCAGACCGGGCTGGACGATATGCTCATGGGTGGCGTCCTCCCAGTGGTCCCGGCAGGCGCGGCGGATCTCCTGAGCGGTGATTTTTCCCTCCTTGGCGGGCAGGGGGAGCACCTTGTGGCCGCTGGCCTCAATGGCTCCCGTCTCGTGGACGTTGATATGTCCCGTCTGGGCACACAGCGCCCCCTGATAGGGCCGAAGGATGGCGGCAATTACGGTGGCGTTGGCCTGGGTACCGCCCACCAAAAACTCCACCGCCGCCTCCGGGGCCTGGCAGGCCTGGCGGATAAGTTCCCGGGCGTGATCGCAGTGGGGGTCCATACCGTAGCCCGCCGTCTGCTCCAGATTGGTCTGGGTCAGGGCCTCCAGAATTTTGGGGTGGGCCCCCTCCCCGTAGTCACATTCAAAGCGTATCATGTTCTTGCTCCCTTCCCGCCCTTTGGAAAGGGCGCTTGTTTTTTCTTATCATACCGCGCCCGCCACAACAGCGCAAGAATCCGCCCCTCACTTTTTGTAATTCTACATATTTTCTTTGTTCCCTCTTCCTTTTTTGTGGACAATCTGCTACAATAAGGTCAGCAAATTGGATGACAAAAGACACGGGTCCGGACTCTCTGCCCTTCTGTGCAGAGGCCCGGCCTTTCTGCGCCTGAGGCAGAGATACCATCAGAGGAGGAATTACCATGGACGAACTTCTGGAGCAGCTGATCGAGGAGAATCGCCATTATACCAAGGAAGGGCGCTTGGCCAATTACATCCCTGAGCTTGCCAAGGCCAACCAGGATGACCTGGGCATCTACGTAGTCTCCAGCGACGGCAAGACCAGCTTCGCCGGGGACTTTCAGAAGCGGTTTACTATCCAGAGCATTGTAAAGCCGCTCTTTTTACTCCTGGCTCTGATGGACAACGGGGAGGAGATGGTCCGCGCCCACGTGGGTGTGGAGGCCACGGGAAAGCCTTTTGACGCCATCAACTACACCGACCAGGCCCTGCTCAGCGAGCATCTTAACCCCATGGTCAATATGGGCGCCATTCTGCTGTGCACCCTTATCAAGGGTGAGACCTATGAAACGCGCTTCCAGCGCCTGCTGGAGCTGACCCGGAAGGTGGCGGGCAACCCAGACATCGATATCAGCCAGGCCGTCTATGAGTCGGAGAAGCGCACCGGCAGCCGCAACCGTGCCCTGGCCTTTCTGCTCAAGAGCCATGGTCTTATCCAGGATGACGTGGAGGAGGTGCTGGACTGCTACTTCAAGGCCTGCTCCATCCTGGTAAACTGCAAGGACCTGGCCAACATCGCCTTTGTCTTTGCCAACCGGGGCCGCCGCCCGGTGTCGGAGGAGCGTGTGTTCTCCAGCCGCTACGCCCACTATGTCAATGCCATTCTCATGACCTGCGGCATGTACAACGGCGCGGGCGACTTTGCCATCAAGGTGGGACTGCCCGCCAAGAGCGGCGTAGGCGGCGGCATTATGGCTGTCTCCCCCACCCGTATGGGCATCGGCATCTACTCCCCCGGCCTGGATGACAAGGGCAACAGCCTGGCTGGAATCCACGTGCTGGAGGACCTGAGCCGCAAGCTCTACCTCAGCGTATTTTAACCGCAAAAAATTGCCGCCTATATGGGCGGCAATTTTTTATGCTTCTCTAGTCCAGTGCCTGCTCCAGGGCATGGATGACGATTTTCATCGCTTTGATGCGGGCGTAGCGCTTGTCCACCGACTCCAGGATATTCCAGGGGGCATTCTCCGTGTTGGTGCGGGCGAGCATCTCGTTGACCGCCACCTGATAGGCATCCCACTTCTCCCGGTTGCGCCAGTCCTCGTCGGTGATCTTCCAGCGCTTCTCCGGGGTGTTCTCCCGGGCCTGGAAGCGCTGGAGCTGGGTATCCTTATCGATCTGCACCCAGAACTTCAGCACCACCGCGCCTGCGTCGGTGAGCTCCCGCTCAAACTCGTTGATCTCATCATAGGCCCGCTGCCAGTCCTCCAGGGTGCAGAAGCCCTCCAGCCGCTCCACCATCACTCGGCCGTACCAGCTGCGGTCAAAGATGGCGATGTGTCCCGTCTTGGGCAGCTTGCGCCAGAAGCGCCACAGGTAGTGGCGGTGCTTCTCATCCGGGGTGGGGCTGGCGATGGGCACCACCTCATAGCCCCGGGGGTCCAGGGCAGAAGCCAGGCGCTTGATGTTGCCCCCCTTGCCGGCGGCGTCCCAACCCTCGTAGGCGATGACCACGGGAATTTTCTTGCGGTAGAGCTGGTTATGCAGGTCCTCCAGCTTCTCCCGGCATTCCTCCAGTTCCCGCTGGTACTTGTCCTTGTCCATAGTCTTGTCCAGCTTCACCTTCTCCAGAGGCTGGATGTCCACCAGAGGCCAGCGGTACACCGGCGGCTCCGCTGTGGGTGGACAGCGCAGGGCGGCGGTAATCTGCTGGTAGAGCCAGTCGGCCGCCGCCAGCTGGGCACAGGGACCGGAGGTGGCGTCGATCACCTTCCAGGGAGCCCAGTCGGTGTGGGTGGCCTGCATGAAGTCGTCAAAGGCCTCCTGGGTGCGGCGGTAGTTCTTGTTCTGCCGCCAGTCGTTCTCCCCCGCCCGCCAGGCGGTGTCCTTATGCTTTTCCAGCTTCTCCAGGCGCTTGCGCTGGGTGTCCTGCTCAATGTGCAGAAACAGCTTTACCAGCAGGTAGCCTCCTGCCGCCAGCTGCCGTTCAAAGAGGTTCACACTCTCCAGCCGCCGCTGGTACTCCCCGTCAGACAGGTCGCCCCGCAGCCGCTCCCGCACCGTCTCATCCATCCACCCGGAATCCAGGAATAAAATTTTACCCTGCTCCGGGATGGCCTCAAAGTGACGCTTCAAGAAGGGCCAGCGCCGCTCCTCCTGGGTTGGCATGGTCACGCTGCGCACCAGAAATCCCCGGGGGTCCAGCTCCCGGATGAGGGAGCGGATCATGCTGCCCTTGCCGGAGGCCCCCCAGCCCTCGATGAGCACGATCACCGGCAGTCCCGCCCCCTTGATGGGCTGCTGCAAACCGGCCAGATCCAGCCGCCGGGCCTTCAGACGGACTTTGCACTCCGCCTCGTCCAACTTTTTCCGGTCAAATTTCCACTCCTCCAGCATAAAAAGCGCCCCCTTTGTTTTTCCTTTAGTGTATACGCACAGGCTGAAAATTACAATGAAAAAACGCGTCAAAAAGAGGTGATTTTCCTCTTTTTGACGCGCAGCTGGGCTTAGCCGCCCAGGTAAGCTTTTTTGATCTCGGGGCTGCGGATGAGCTCCTCGCCGGTGCCGGTGGTGACGATCTTGCCCGTCTCCAGCACATAGCCGCGGTGAGCCACGGACAGCGCCATCTGGGCGTTCTGTTCCACCAGCAGAATGGTGGAGCCCTGCTTATTCAGGTTCTTGATGATCTCAAAGATCTGCTCCACCAGCAGGGGGGCAAGGCCCATGGAGGGCTCGTCCAGCATCAGCAGCTTGGGGTGGGACATCATAGCCCGGCCCATGGCCAGCATCTGCTGCTCGCCGCCGGACAGGGTGCCCGCCACCTGGTTGCGCCGCTCCTTCAGCCGGGGGAACAGCTCAAAGACCATCTCCAGGTCCTTGGGCACTCCGGCCTGAGGCTGGGTGTAGGCTCCCATCTCCAGGTTCTCCTGCACCGACATCTGCAAAAAGACCCGCCGTCCCTCGGGGACCTGGGCCAGGCCCCGGGAGACCAGCTTGTCCGCCCGGATGTTGGTGATATTCTGGCCCTGGAAGGTAATGCTTCCGGTGCGGGTATGCAGCAGGCCGGAAATGGTCTGCAAGGTGGTGGTCTTGCCCGCGCCGTTGGCGCCGATGAGGGTGACGATCTCCCCCTGGTTTACCTCAAAGGAGATGTCCTTGATGGCGTGGATGGCGCCGTAGTAGACGTTGATCCCCTCAACTTTCAAAATGGTCTCCATGGATCACGCCTCCTTCTGCTTGCCCAGGTAGGCCTCAATGACCACCGGGTCGTTCTTGATCTCGTCGGGGGTGCCCTTGGCGATGATCTGACCGAAGTTGAGTACCGCGATGCCCTCACAGATGCCCATGACCAGGTTCATATCGTGCTCGATGAGCAGGATGGCAATGCCGAAGGTGTCCCGGATCTTGACGATGTTCTCCATCAGCTCCGCCGTCTCAGAGGGGTTCATGCCGGCCGCCGGCTCGTCCAGCAGCAGCAGGCTGGGGTTGGTGGCCAAGGCGCGGACGATCTCCAGGCGGCGCTGGGCGCCGTAGGGCAGGGAGCCCGCCTTGTACTTGGCCAGATAACCCATATCAAAGATGGACAGCAGTTCCATGGCCCGGTCGTGGGCCACCTTCTCCTCTTTCCAGTAGTTGGGCAGACGGAAGATGCCGCTCCACATCCCGTAGTTGATGTGGTTATGAAGGCCCAGCTTTACGTTGTCCTCCACAGTGAGGTTGTCAAACAGGCGGATATTCTGGAAGGTACGGGCGATGCCCGCCTTGTTCACCTGGACGGTATTCATGTTGTGGGTGTCCACACCATCTACCATGATGGTGCCACGGGTGGGCTGGTACACCTTGGTGAGCAGGTTGAAGACGGTGGTCTTGCCCGCGCCGTTGGGACCGATGAGGCCGGCAATCTCGGTGCGACCGATGGCCATGTTGAAGTCCTTTACCGCGGCCAGACCGCCAAAGTCGATGCCCAGGTGGCGGCACTCCAGAATGGGGCTTTTATCAATATCACGCTTGGGGATCTTGTTGGTGCTGGGCACCTCTACAAGCTTCACCGGCTCTTTGGGAATTCGGCTCATTGTGCCCCTCCTTTCTTCTCCGCCGCGCGGCTGCGCAGCCGGGCAAAGAAGCCCTGAATACTGGGGTTATTGGTGGCCAGCATGACCAGAATGAGGACGATGGCGTACACCAGCATGCGGTAGTCGGCAAACTGGCGCAGGGCCTCGGGCAGGATGGTCAGAGCAGCGGCAGCGATCACCGAGCCCCACATATTGCCCAGACCACCCAGAACCACGAACACCAGGATCAGGATGGAGGTGTTGAAGTCAAACTTGGTGGCGGTGAAGGTAACCTGGCTGCATCCATACAGAGTACCGGCGGCACCGGCCAGAGCAGCAGAGGTAACAAAGGCGATCATCTTGTACTTGGTCACGCTGATACCCACGCTCTCGGCAGCGATGCGGTTGTCCCGGGCGGCCATGATGGCCCGGCCGGTGCGGCTGTTGACCAGATTGAAAATAATGATCAGAGTGATCATCACCAGGATAAAACCGGCAATAAAGGAGGAGATCCGGGCGGTGTTCATCACGCCCATGGGACCTTTGATCAGCTGGATGCCGCCCTCGCCCAGGGTGTTCTTATCGCTGAGGAAGCTGAACTGGAAGCCGTCCTTATCCACGCCCAGATAGACGTTGGTCAGCAGGCTCTTGATGATCTCGCCGAAGGCCAGGGTAACAATGGCCAGATAGTCGCCATTGAGGCGCAGCACGGGGATACCGATAAGGAAGCCGAAGAAACCGGCCAGGGCGGCGCCCACCAGCATGGCCACGGCCAGGCGCAGGGGAGCAAAGGGAATCACACCTGCCAGAGCGCTGGCAGCGGAGCAGCCCATAAAGGCGCCAATGCTCATAAATCCGGCGTGGCCCAGGCTCAGCTCGCCGGACACGCCAACCACCAGGTTCAGGGCCAGAGCCATGGTGACGTAGGCACAGATGGGGATCAGCTGTCCCTCCAGCACAGAGCCGATGCCAACGGTACCCCGCAGCACCTGGATGATCAGGAAGGCCACAATGACCAGAGCATAGGTAAACAGGCTGGACCGGGTGGTCTTGTTCATATTCGCAAGTCGAATCATTCCTACCACCTCACACTTTCTCGCGCACGGTCTTGCCCAGCAGACCAGCGGGCTTGACCAGCAGCACCACGATCAGCACGCCGAACACCACGGCGGTGGACAGCTGGGTGGAGATATAGGCGCTGGCAAAGATCTCGATGATGCCCAGCAGCAGACCGCCCAGCAGAGCGCCGGGGATGGAGCCGATGCCGCCGAAGACGGCGGCGGTGAAGGCCTTGATACCAGGCATGGAACCGGTGGTGGGGGTCAGTGTGGGATAGGCAGAGCACAGCAGCACGCCGGCGATGGCCGCCAGAGCGGAACCAATGGCAAAGGTCATGGAGATGGTGCGGTTGACGTTGATGCCCATGAGCTGAGCCGCGCCCTTGTCCTCAGACACGGCGCGCATGGCCTTGCCCATCTTGGTCTTGCCGGTGAACAGGGTCAGGCACACCATGATCACGATACAGGCCACAATGGTCACCAAAGTCACGTAGGAGATGTTCAGCGGGCCTACCTGGAGCTGTCCGCTGCCTACAATGGGGGAGAAAATCTTGGGGCTGGAGGACCAAAGCAGCAGGGCGGCGTTCTGCAAAAAGTAGCTCACACCGATGGCGGTAATCAGCACGGCCAGGGAGGGCGCCTGACGCAGAGGCTTGTAGGCCAGCCCCTCAATGAGCACGCCCAGGGCGGTACACACTACCATGGACAACACCACGCCAGCCAGGGCGGGAACCACCATGGCAGCCACGCTGCCCTCCTCAAACATGGGGCTCATGCCCGTCACCGTGAAGAAGCAGGCGTAGGCGCCTACCATGATCACGTCGCCGTGGGCGAAGTTGAGCATTTTCGCAATGCCATACACCATGGTGTAGCCCAGGGCAATGATGGCATAGATGCTGCCCAGACTCAGCCCTCGGATCAAATAATCCAACAGGGTCAAGAAATCCATAATTCACTCACCTTTTCTCTCTTTTTGGGCGCATGGGAAAATTGCCGGGCCCTTCCGGCCCCTTTCCCATGCGTCCCCTTCTCACTTCAGAAATGGGTATCCCAGGGGGCTGCCGCGCAGCCCCCTGGGGATCGCTTTACGTTTTGACTGGGCTTAGTCCATGCCGACGTAAGCGCCGTCCTTGATGACCATGCCCTTGGGGCTCTTGGACACCGCACCGGTGGAATCCCAGGTGATGCCCGCGCCGTCGCCGGTCAGGCCGGTGAAGGTGATGGTGGGAAAGGTCTCCTTCAGCTTGGCATTGATATCAGCCGCGCTCATATCGGGGGTGCAGCCAGCGGTCTCCAGAGCCTGCTTGTAGGCGTAGACGCAGTCGTAGGCGTCAGCGGCAAACTGGATGGGAGTCTCGTTGTACTTCTCTTGATAGGCCTTGACAAAGTGCTGGGTGGCCTCGTCCTCGTCATCGGCGTTGAAGGGGGTCAGCAGCATGACGCCCTCGGCCAGGGAGGTATCAAAGTTCGCCTGGGTCAGGATACCATCCATGCCGTCCACGCCGAAGAACTTGGGGGCATAGCCCATGGCGTTGGCCTGGGTCAGGATCAGGGAAGCAGCATCATAGTAGATGGGCAGGAACAGCAGGTCGGCCCCGGCCTGCTTGGCCTGGGTCAGCTGCACGGTAAAATCGTTCTTGCTGTCCGCGGTGAAGGTCGCATTGCCCACTACGTTCAGGCCAAGAGTCTCAGCCTCAGCCATGAACTTATCCTTGATGCCGGTAGAGTAGTTGTCGTCGCTCTTCCAGATGATAAAGACCTTCTCGCCCAGCTTCTGCTCGGAGATGTATTTGGCGGAAGCGGTGCCCTGGTTGGGGTCGGAGAAGCACATCTGATAGACGTTGTCCTTGCCGGAGATGACGTCGGGGGAGGAGGCGGAGGGGGTCAGAGCAAAGATGCTGTCGGCAAAGTTGTAGCTGGAGGTGGCGATGCCGGGCTGGGTGGTGACGGAGCCCAGGGAGATCTGCATGCCCCACTCCTTCAGTGCGTTGTAGGCGTTGACGGCCTTCTCAGGGTCGTTGACGTCGTCCTCGTACTTCAGCTCGAACTGGATGGCGCCGCCCTCGGCATTGATCTCCTCCACGGCGATCTGAGCGCCGCGCTGGGCAGCCAGGCCGTAGATGGAGGCGTCGCCGGTCAGGGGGCCGGTGCCGCCCAGCTTGAACGCGGCACTGCCGGAGCCGTCAGCGCTGGTATTGGAGCCAGAACCGGAACCGCCGCCGCAGGCAGCCAGAGACAGCGTCATCGCTGCCGCCATGGTGAAGGCAAGAAACTTTTTCATAACAATCTCTCCTTACAGTTGGATTTCATATTGCGTACGATATATAAAAAGCGGCTTCGTTCCTGGGAACGCAGCCGCTTTTTAACCCGTTACACCCCACCTGATGGTGGAGAAAGCTGCGTTCGCTGAACCATCACGCCCAGAATGACCAATACCGCCAGCAGGGCGGCCAGAATAATTCGAGTGCTGAGCAGTACGGTTACACCCAGCAAAATAGCAAAAATGGACACCAGCAGAATGGTGTCCATCATGGCGTGATTCAGGAAAAAGCGCGCAAAGGAACCAGCCTCACGCTGGGGAGCAGCGTGGGACATGCACTGATATCGAGCTGCACAGCACTGCATCATCATGATCACGCACTCCTTTCCTTTCGCACTTCATCCGGATAAATCATTTTCCTTATTTTATGACAGCCCCGCACGTTCGTCAATGGGGCTTTCGTACAGAAACAGCACAGGTATCACTGTATATCCTGTCTCTTATGCACAACTTTCGACCCTTAAGCTTCTTCCAGGGGCACCGGGGCGGGTATCTTCTCCGGGTCGCTGTCCAAATACTCCTGGGATACGGCTTCCAGAGCCACCTCCTGCTCCCCGAGCATCTGGTTGAGCTGGTCCAGGCACCGGCCCGCTTTGCTCAGCTCATCGGCGGCGTGGGAGATGGTGGATTCCACCTGGCTGCGCAGCTGCTCATACTCCTGCTGCACCTGGCGCAGCCACTGCTCCGTCTGCCGGCGGACCTGGCGGGCCTGCTGATCGGCCTGCTCCTGTACCGCGTGAGCCCGGCAGTGGGCCTGCAGCTCCATGCCCGCGGTGCGGTCCTTCACCGCCGCATAGGCGGCGGCGTCGGGCTCCAGCGCAGCCACCCGGGCGCGCAGACGGTCCCGCTCCTGGCGCAGCTGGGTCAGCTCCTCACTCTGGGTCTTTTCCCGCTGCCGGATGTCCTGAAGCACTCCCTTGGTCTGCTCCAGCTCCCGGGACATGCTTTCCCGCTCCCGGCTGAAGATGGTCTCCCGCTCCTCCAGCTCGCCGGAGCGGCGGCGCAGCTGCTCCAGCTCCTGCTTCTGCTGCTCCAGCTGCTTTTCCAGCTCCTGCTGCTTCTGCGCATTCTCCGCGGCGGTCTTTTCCAAATAATCCAGCACGTCCTGGCGGTTAAATCCGCCTACGGCGGCACTTCGGAAGGGATGATCCATGGGGCACCTCGTCTCTGCCCCAAAATCCGGGGCGTTTTGTCAGTTTCCGTGTTATTCTACCACACTTCCAAAAGAATTACAATTCTTTCTGGCCATTTGACCGTTGCTTTTCATTGACGGCCCAAATTCGGGATGGTATACTATATTAGTTTTAAATGAGACGAGAGGGGTAACTTTATGTGGGTTTCCGACCAATGGAAGGACTATGAGCTCATTGACTGCGGGCGCGGCGAAAAGCTGGAGCGCTGGGGGGATCAGCTGCTGGTGCGGCCCGATCCTCAGGCCATCTGGAACACGCCCCGCACCCACCGCGGCTGGAAGGTGAACGCCGGGCGGTATGCCCGCTCCTCCACCGGAGGAGGCCAGTGGCAGAACAAGTCCATGCCCCAGCGCTGGACTGTGTCCTACCGGGACCTTACCTTTAATATTAAGCCTATGAACTTTAAGCACACCGGCCTGTTCCCGGAGCAGGCGGCCAACTGGGACTGGGCCCGGGAGCAAATTCAGAAAGCGGGCCGTCCCATCAGCGTGCTGAACCTGTTTGCCTACACCGGCGGAGCCACCGTGGCCTGCGCGGCGGCGGGCGCCAAGGTGTGCCACGTGGACGCGGCCAAGGGCATGGTCCAGTGGGCCCGGGAAAACGCCAAGAGCTCCGGGCTGGAGAACGCCCCCATCCGCTGGATCGTGGACGACTGCGGCAAGTTTGTAGAGCGGGAGATCCGCCGGGGCCGGAAGTACGACGCCATCATCATGGATCCCCCCTCCTACGGCCGGGGTCCCACCGGTGAGGTGTGGAAGCTGGAGGAGAACCTCTACCCCTTTGTGGAGCTGGTGAGCGGGGTGCTCTCCGATGATCCCCTGTTCATTATCCTCAACTCCTACACCACCGGTCTGGCCCCCAGCGTAGTCACCTACATTCTGGAGACCGTGGTCTCCAAAAAATTCGGCGGCCACACCGTCAGCAACGAGCTGGGCCTGCCTGTCACCCAGACCGGCCTGGTGCTGCCCTGCGGCGCCACCGGCCGCTGGAGCAAGTAAGCCTTTGATTTTTTGATCTCTAAGTGAGGTATTGCTATTATGAGCGAACCCATCATTTCCGCCCAGGACGTGCGCTTCTCCTACGTCACCGCTGAAGGGGTGGCCCCCATTGTGCTGGGCGGCGTCAGTCTGGACATTGAGGAGGGCTCCTTTGTGGCCGTTCTGGGCCACAATGGCAGCGGCAAATCCACTCTGGCCAAGCACATGAACGCCATCCTGCTGCCCACCGGGGGCACGGTGTACGTCAGCGGCATGGACACCAACGAGGACCATCTGCTGCTGAATATCCGTCGCACCGTGGGCATGGTATTCCAGAACCCGGACAACCAGATCGTAGCCAACGTGGTGGAGGAGGATGTGGCCTTTGCCCCGGAAAATTTAGGCGTTCCCTCCGACGAGATCCGCCGCCGGGTGGATGACGCCCTGAAGGCCGTGGGCATGTACGAGTACCGGGAGCACGCCCCCCACCTTCTCTCCGGCGGCCAGAAGCAGCGCATCGCCATCGCGGGCGTCATCGCCATGCAGCCCCGGTGCATCGTGCTGGACGAGCCCACCGCCATGCTGGACCCCATCGGCCGTGCCGACGTGCTACGCACCATCAAGACCCTGAACCGGGAGCGCGGCGTCACGGTGGTCCTCATCACCCACCACATGGACGAGGCCGCCCAGGCCGACCGCCTGGTGGTCATGGCCAAGGGCAAGGTCATTGCCGACGGCACCCCCAAGGAGGTCTTTCAGGACGTGGAGGGACTCAAGGCAGTAGGCCTCACCGTCCCCGATACCACCGAGCTTCTCTGGCAGCTGCGCCAGGATGGGCTGGATCTGCCTCTGGACGCGCTGAGCGATGAGGAGTGCGCTCAGGCTCTCTATCAGCTGCTGAAAACTTAACAAGAGAAAACCAGACTCACAGAAGGGAGACTTCGCTATGAGCAATTCAGAAGGAAGCGCCCGGGTCTTTGCGGGCATCGCCACGTTTTTCGTCGTTTTCTTTCTTCCCAAACTACTCGTGCCCATTTTTGAAGAAAGCTCCCTCACCGTACTGTGGGGCCTGGTTGCTCTGGCCGCCGCATGGGTGGCCGTGTGTCTGGTCTCCCTGAAACAGCGGGTCAAACGGCTGGAGATGCAGACCTATTATCTCCAAACCCAGTTGGAAAAACTGGAAAAGCACTCTGACGAACCGTAAGTACCGCGTTTTCTCTTTCGGGCGTGATCCTATCGGGACATGCACCACTCTGCCATAAGGATGGTACCACAATGGAAGCGATCATCGAAACAAAACATCTCACCCACACCTACTCGGCGGGCACTCCCTTCGAGCGCTCCGCCCTGCTGGATGTGGACTTTTCCGCCTATAAGGGGGAGTACCTGGGCATCATCGGCCACACCGGCTCGGGGAAATCCACCCTTATTCAGCACCTCAACGGCCTGCTGAAACCCACCTCCGGCCAGGTGCTCTTTCAGGGGGAGGACATCTGGTCCGATCCCAAGCGCACCCGGATGACCCGGTTCCAGGTAGGTCTGGTGTTCCAGTATCCGGAGTATCAGCTGTTTGAGGAGACGGTATACAAAGACATCGCCTTTGGTCCCACCAACATGGGACTGGACGAGAAGGAGATCGACCGGCGGGTGCGCTCGGCAGCCTACTTTGTGGGCCTGCGGGACGATCAGCTGGACAAATCTCCCTTTGAGCTCTCCGGCGGCCAGAAGCGCCGAGTAGCTATCGCGGGCGTCATCGCCATGGAGCCCAAGGTGCTCATTTTGGACGAGCCCACCGCCGGACTGGACCCGGTGGGCGTGGAGTCCATTCTGGGCAACATCCGGGACTACCACAAGGCCCAGAATGCCACCATCATCCTGGTGTCCCACTCCATGGAGGAGGTGGCCCGGTCGGTGGACCGCCTGGTGGTGGTCAACGACGGAAAGATCCCCTTCCAGGGCGCACCCCGGGAGGTCTTTGCCCACGGGGATGAGCTGGAGGCTATGGGTCTGGGTGTGCCTCAGATGACCCGGGTGTTCCACCGACTGCGCCAGATGGGCGTGGACATCGACCCGTCGGTGTACACCATCGACCAGGCCAGACAGGCCATTCTGGCCAAGCTGGGAAAGGCGGTGAAGTAAATGGCACTGAAAGACATTACCCTGGGCCAGTACTTCCCCGGCCACTCCTTTGTCCACAAGCTGGACCCCCGCACCAAGCTGCTGGCGGTGGTGCTGTATATCGTAGCCCTGTTCCTGGCTAAGAGCTTTCTTACCTACGGCATCATGTTCCTGCTGCTGGCGGTGTCCATCGCCATCTCCAAGGTGCCTCTGAAATCCATCGTCCGCGGACTGAAGCCTGTGGTGTTCATTGTGGTGTTTACCGCAATTTTGAACCTGTTTTATACTCCTGGTGATCACGTGCTGGCCAAAATTTGGATTTTGACCATTACGCTGGAGGGTGTATTCAACGCATTTTTCATGGTGGTACGTATTCTGATGCTCATTGCAGGCACCTTCCTGCTTACCTACACCACCTCCCCCATTCTTCTGACCGATGCCCTGGAATCTCTGCTGGGACCGCTGAAGAAGATCAAGGTTCCGGTGCATGAGCTGGCCATGATCATGTCCATCGCCCTGCGCTTTATCCCCACCCTCATTGAGGAGACCGACAAGATCATGTCCGCCCAGCGGGCCCGGGGCGCCGATTTTGAAAGCGGCAATCTCATCCAGCGGGCCAAGGCCCTGATTCCCCTGCTGGTGCCTCTGTTCATCTCCGCCTTCCGCCGTGCCGACGAGCTGGCGGTGGCCATGGAGTGCCGCTGCTACCACGGTGGCGAGGGCCGTACCCGTCTGCGTCAGCTCCACTACGTGGGCCGGGACTATTTTGTACTGGTGCTGTTTGTGGTGCTCACCGTGCTGGTGGGCGTGCTGGGTCGTATGGGCCTTTAAAATCTCACTTGTTTGGTGATTCAATGGAACGAAATATTGCCCTGAAACTGATGTACAACGGCACCGCTTACCACGGCTGGCAGGTGCAGAAAAACGCCATTTCGGTGGCGGAAACCCTGGAAAAGGCTCTGTCTACCGTAGTATGCCACCCGGTAAAGTGTACCGGCGCCGGCCGCACCGACGCCGGGGTCCACGCTGAGGTATATATTGCCAACTTCCGCACCACCTCCACCATCCCCTGCGACCGCATCCCCCTGGCGGTAAACACCCGCCTGCCCCGGGATATCGTGGTGGTGAAGGCCACGGAGGTGCCCATGGAGTTCAATGCCATCGGCTCCTGCCACCGCAAGGAGTACACCTACCGCATCTATAACTCCCGCCTGGGCAACCCCTTCTATGTGGACCGGGCCTGGTTTTACCCCAAGCACCTGGACGAGAAAATCATGCAGCAGGCGGCCGACCAGTTCGTGGGGACCCACGACTTCCGGGCGGTGCGGTCGGTGGGCACGGAGACAAAAACTACCGTGCGTACCGTGTACTACTTTGACGTGACGCGGCACGACCAGCTCATCGAGTGCAAGGTTTGTGCCAACGGCTTTCTCTACAACATGGTTCGGGCTATGACCGGCACCATCGTTTACGCCGCCGAAGGGAAACTGTCCCCCCAGGACATCCCGTCCATTCTGGAGTCAGGCAACCGCACCCTGGCCGGACCCACCGTGCCCCCCGGAGGACTGTACATGACAAAGCTGTGGTACGACGAGGACGTGCTGTAACTGCTGTCCCGTCTCCACCCCAACAAGAAAGGGTTTTCTATGAGCGAGATGGAATCGAAACCCAAAAAGCCGAATATCTTGGTTCGTGTGCTGGCCCTTCTGGTCACTGCCGCCCTGCTCATCGGGGCGGTATTTCTGGTGGCCAACCGGGATAAATTCAATCTGGACGCTCTGAAGCGCTGGTTTGAATACCGGGACCTGAAAACCAGCGACACCGGCGAGGCCACCCCCTTCTCCCACGCGGGAGGAGACCAGGCCACCTTCGCCTATCTGGAGGACGGCATTCTGCTCTCCTCCACCTCCGGTGTGCGCTACTACTCCTTCTCGGGCGAGACCTATGCCCAGGAGGTACTCACCCTGGAGCACCCCACCCTGTCCACCGCCGGAGCTACCGGTGTGGCCTATGACGTGGGCGGTCAGAACCTGTTTGTTTTCCGCAACGCCCAGGAGGCCTTCCGCCTCACTCTGGACGACGGAAACAGCCTGCTCTCCGCCCGGGTCAACGAGGCGGGCTGGCTGGCTGTCACCGCCCAGCAGAGCGGCTATAAGGGCAGCGTCACGGTGTACAACAGTACCTTCGACAAGACGGTCATTCAGATCAATCTCTCCAGCACCTTTATCATGGATGCCGTTCTCTCCCCCGACTGCAAAACAGTGGCCATTCTAACCTTGGGGCAGTCGGGCGGCTCCTATGAAAGCCAGGTCCGCTTCTACCCCGTGGACCAGAAGGAGCCCTCTGCGGTGGTCTCTCTGGGCAACCTGGTTCCCCTGGACCTGGACTACGAGAACGGAGCCCTGTGGGTGCTGGGCGAGGACGAGGTGGTCATTGTCTCCCCCAACGGAAAGGAGACCGCCACCTACTCTCTGGGCGGCAACTATCTGAAGGGCTGTGACCTGGGCGGCGACGGCTTTGCCGTGCTGCTGCTGGGCCGCTACCGGGCGGGCTCGGCCAACCAGATCGTTACTGTGGATTCCAATGGGGAGGAGATCGCCACCCAGTCTCTCACCTCCTCCGTGCTCTCCTTTGACGCGGCAGGGCGGTATTTCTCCCTGCTCACTGGCGATACCCTCACCATCTACACCTCCGATATGACAACATATAGTATTCTAGAGCATACGCAAAACGCCCGGTATACGGCGCTGTCCTCCTCCGGGGCCGCCGTGCTGGCCAATGCCCAGCAGGCTTGGCTGTACCTGCCCAACTAAGAAGCGCCCCCACGCGGGGAAATAAGGAGATTCCCATGAGCTATCTTTTCTTTGACCTGATCCTTGCCGTTGTCCTGGCCGCTACCCTGTTTCAGGGCTACCGCAAGGGCTTTGTCCTGACCCTGTGCGGCTTTCTGGCTGTGTTCGTGGCCTTTATCGGGGCCTCCGTTCTCTCTGACGCTCTGGCAGAGCCGGTCAGCCAGATGGTCCGCCCCGCTATCGAGCTCAACATCAACTCCGCTCTGGAGGAAAGCCTCCAGGAGCAGGGCGTGACCCTGCCCGAGGGGAGCACTCCCTCTCCGGACAGCTCCGGCCTGGACGGCCTTGGTGAGGACTTCTCCCTGGAGCAGATCCTGGAGCTGGTGGGCGACTCCGCTCTGGTACAGTATTTCTCGGACGCCATTCACGGCGCGGTGAGCCAGGGCGTGCTGGCGGTGACCTCCAATGTGGTGGAGTCCATCGCCGGATACATCGCCCTGCAGATCGCCCAGGGCGTGCTGTTTATCATCTGCTTTGTCCTGGTGCTGGTGGCATGGCACTTCCTCAGCCAGGCTCTGAACCTGGCCTTCAAGCTGCCGGTACTGTCCACCCTCAACCACTGGGCGGGCGCGGGCATGGGTCTCATCAAGGGAGCCGCCCTGCTGTTTATCGCCTGCTGGCTGCTGCGCAGCATGATCCCCCAGGAGGCGGTGGACGGCACCATGCTGCTCCACTTCTTCTGCACCACCAATCCCTTTGCCCTGATGGCCAGCTTTCTGTAATTCATGACCAGTTCATAATTGTGGTGTATGATACCCCGTAACTTGGAGCGTAACACGTTCACTCCGGAAAGGAGCGCAATATATGCAGCCTACTTTATGCAGCCGCTGCAATAAAAACGTAGCGGTTATTTTTATTACCAAGCTGGAGGGCGGACAGACCAAAAATGAGGGTCTGTGCCTGAAGTGTGCCCGGGAGCTTGGCATCAAGCCCATCGACGACATGATGAAGAAGATGGGCATTACTGACGAGGAGCTTGACAACCTCACCAATGAGATGATGTCCGCCTTCGGCGGCGCCGAGGGTATGGAAGGCCTGATGCCCCAGCCCGACGGGGACAGCGACGGCGAGGATGACGGCCGCACCGCCACCTTCCCCTTCCTCAACCAGCTCTTTGGCGGCAACGGCAACGCCCCCGCTGCCGGAGAGACTCCCCGCAGCGAGAAATCCGCGCCCAACCCCAAGGGGGAGCGCCCCGCTAAGCGGAAATTTTTGGAGAACTACTGCATCTCTCTGACCAAGAAGGCCCAGGAGGGCAAGCTGGACAAACTCATCGGCCGGGACCGGGAACTGGAGCGCGTCATCCAGATCCTCAACCGCCGCCAGAAGAACAACCCCTGTCTCATCGGTGAGCCGGGCGTTGGCAAGACCGCCATTGCCGAAGGTCTGGCCATGAAGATCGCCAAGGGCCAGGTGCCCTACAAGCTGCTGGACAAGGAGGTCTATCTTCTGGACCTCACTGCCCTGGTGGCAGGCACCCAGTTCCGCGGCCAGTTTGAGAGCCGCATGAAGGGCCTCATTGAGGAGATCCGCAAGCTGGGCAATATCATCCTGGTCATCGACGAGGTCCACAACATTGTGGGCGCCGGCGATGCCGAGGGCAGCATGAACGCCGCCAATATCCTGAAACCCGCTCTGAGCCGGGGCGAGCTCCAGGTCATTGGCGCCACCACCCTCAACGAGTACCGCAAGCACATTGAGAAGGACACCGCCCTGGAGCGCCGCTTCCAGCCCGTCATCGTGGAGGAGCCCTCCATTGAGGAGAGCGTCAAGATCATTGAGGGCATTGCCCCCTACTATGAGGCCTACCACCAGGTGTCCATCTCCCCGGAGATGTGCCGTCTGGCGGTGACCATGAGCGAGCGGTACATCACCGACCGCTATCTGCCTGACAAGGCCATCGACCTCATCGACGAGGCCTGTTCCAACGTCAACCTGAAAAACACCACCCTGGCCCGTCAGGCCGCTATCACCAAGGAGCTGGCCGACCTGAACAAGGAAAAAGAGGTCATGATGGCTGCCGACACCGAGGAGGCCTACGCCCGTCTGGCCAATATCCGCAGCCAGGAGCTGCGCCTGGAGGCCGAGCAGCACCAGCTGGAGGCCCAGTCGGTGCCCGCTCTGGAAGTGGAACATCTGGCCAACGTGATCGAGCTTTGGACCAATATCCCCGCCAGCCAGATCCGGGAGCAGGAGTATGAACAGCTCTCCAAGCTGGAGGAGCGCCTGAAAAAGCACATCATCGGCCAGGACGAGGCGGTAAAGGCAGTCGCCGCCGCCATCCGCCGTGGTCGTGTGGGTATCAGCCCCAAGCACAAGCCGGTATCCTTCATCTTCGTGGGCTCCACCGGCGTGGGTAAGACCGAGCTGGTCAAGCAGCTGGCCCAGGACCTGTTCCACGCCCCGGAATCTCTCATCCGTCTGGATATGTCCGAGTTTATGGAGAAGTACGCCGTCTCCCGCATCATCGGCTCTCCCCCGGGCTATGTGGGCTATGACGAGGCGGGCCAGCTCACCGAGAAGATCCGGAGAAAACCCTACTCTGTGGTCCTCTTTGACGAGATCGAGAAGGCCCACCCCGACGTGCTCAATATTCTCCTGCAGATTCTGGACGATGGCCATATCACCGACGCCCACGGCCGCAAGGTGAACTTTGAGAACACCGTCATCGTTATGACCTCCAACGCGGGCAGCAACTCCAAGGTGGGCAGCGTGGGCTTTGACCGCACTGCCGAGGAGCAGGGCAAGGAGCGGGCCATGAAGGCCCTGCAGGACTTCCTGCGACCCGAGTTTATTAACCGCGTGGACGAGATCGTCTACTTCCACCAGCTCACCGAGGACAACTTCAAGGATATTGCGGCGCTTATGCTCCAGGAATTGAAGGACTCCCTGGCTGAGAAGCACATCACCCTCACCTGGGACGAGAGCCTGCTCCGCTATCTGGTCAAAAAATCCTACTCCGCCGCCTACGGCGCCCGGAACCTGCGCCGGTGCATCCAGAAGGAGCTGGAGGACGTGATCGCCCAGCGCATCATTGACAGCTGGCAGAACCCGGTCACCCATCTGAATGTATTGGCTGATGAGGATAAGATCCAGCTGATCTCTCTGTAACAAAATATAAAACCGCTTTTGCGGTATAAACCAGTGGGCCAGTCCAAACGGACTGGCCCACTGGCTTTTTTTGATTAAAAATTCGTTTTCGTTGTACTTAGGGCATGGTCGGCTCAGTGGGGATGAGAGAGCCAAGCAGCTCCATCAGGTCCACAACGGAAGCGCCTGCGGGAGGCTCTGTCGCGGGCTGGGTGCTGGTGGTCTGATAGGTCCCGTCCATCATCATATCCAAAGTCATATCCACCTGGGAGATGATCTCGCCCTCCTGGCCCTCACCCTGAGAGGCCGCCATATTCATGGCCAGCTCCATTTTGGAGCCCTTCATGGAGGTGGCAATGGACAACTCTCCGCCTGCCACATTGGGATCGGCTTTCAGCTCCATGGCGTAGCCGTTCACCTTGCCGCCGCTGGTGTAGAGGGTGAAGGTGCCCTGGATACCGCCCTCATTGAGGAAGGTATTCACATAGCTGGAGCCGGACTTGACAAAGTGGCTGTCGCCGCAGATGGTGTTGAGCAGCTCCAGATAGTCCGTGGTGGTAAAGGCTACGCTGTTAAGGGGCATATCCTTCAGCATCTGGGGCAGCAGCTGGGAGAAGCTCTCGTCCAGAGAGGCGTTGGACAGCTCCATAAGCTGGGCATAGGTCATGCCGGTCTGCTCAGACATGGCATCGTAAAACGCGGCCATATCCATCTTATACCAGCTCTCGGTATCCCAGCCATTGAGGTTCCCCAGCTGCTTGGAATCCAGCTTGAAGTAGAAGATTCCGTCGGTGGTATCACCCCGCATGGAGAAGCCCAGATCCATGGGGAACAGAGGCTCCCCTTCCGGAGAGGTCATCGCGCCGGTCAGATCCAACCCGCCTGTTACCATCGAGGCATCCATGGTCATATCGGTATCAAACTCAAACGCAGTGGTGCCGCCGGTGATCATATCGTAGTCGCCCTCGGCCGTAAACGAGAGATCGCTGTTGGTCTCCTGGATCTTCTGCTTCATGGTCAGGCCCATGGAATAGCTGCCGGTGATCTTCTGGTTTTTCTCCACAAAGGTGCGGTTATAGGCCTGATACTCATCCATCCGATTATAGGTCTCGGTGTTGGCGGCCAGAATGGCATCTACGTCATCGATGATGACCGCTGCCACCTCGCCGTCCCAGCCTACATTGTATCCCAGCGCGTCGGCCAGCAGGCCGAAGGGAATATAGGTGCGGTTCTGGTAGACATAGGGGGCCACTTCACTCTGGATGTGCTCCACAACCTGGGCCTGATGCCCATGGGGGTCTGCCGTGGTATTTCCCTCATACCAGTACGAAATGTTATTGGAGCCAATGGTGAGCTGGACCGTCAAATCTCCCTGTTTGGTATTCCCCTGAAAGGCGGTATAAGACACATCGGGCTTGACGGCGGTGACCGTACCGGTGGCGCCATCCCAGGTCATATCCTCCTCTGCAAAGCCCAGCTGCTCAAACACCGCCACAAAGGGCAGGCAGGAGCGGTTCTCCCGGATCTGAGGCACTGCATCGGGGAAGGTGACGTACTCTCCATTGACCATCACATAGAAGTCCCCCTGCTTGGCGGGGAGGGTATCGTTGTCCGCAGCCAGAGCGGGCAGCGTCAAAAGGGCGGCGGTCACGCCGGTGCACAGCAGCAGGCGAAGATACTTTTTCATACAAGGCTCCTTTCTCAGATAGAGGATTGATACCTTAATTATATATTTCAGAAAATTTTAAGTCAATTAAGATTATCTTAATTATTCAGTTTGTCCATCTTCTCCCGTGTTTTTTACCTGGAAACTGCCCAGCATTTCGTCCACCTGCGCATACAGGGCGTTATACCGCTCCATCTCTCCGGGGATGGTTTCGTCATAGCGCACGTCACTGGGACCAATGGCATACAGAATCCCTTGGGCTGTCTGGCCCAGGAAGCGCTGTCCGTAAGGGTAATCCGCGTCGGCAATGCTCTGCCAGGTGTCCAGATCCGTGAGGTAGACCCCCACCAGCCAACCAGCGCCCTCCCAGTCTCCCGCGTCCTTCATGCAGAAGTCCACGCCAATGCTCTCCTCCCGGATGTCCACCTGCCCCACCCACTCCTGAGGCAGTTGAAGGGTAAAGCCGTACTCCTCATTCACATACCATATCCTTTCACGGAGATAAGGCACCAGATCCACAGACCGCTCCTGCCCATCCAGCCAAGCGGTAAGGGTCAGCTCTGTCACATCCAGAACCGTCTGTGCGGACAGCGGCAGGAAATATATCATAGACGGCGTCCACTCCGTCCCCTCCATATAGTGAAGACTAATTCCACCCAGGTCTGAGGTGTCGGCCCGCCCGGAGATTTGTATATTCCACTCCCCTTCTCCCTCCGGCAATGTAAAGGAGAGGACTCCATCTTGATAGGAAATACTCTCCTCCAACGCGTCCAGCTGTGCATCTGGTGCAGGGGGTTGGGTCTGCTCACAGGCCACCAGACCGCCTGCCAGCACAGCACAGGCCAGCGCCAGACACACCAGAGCCCGGCCCCGCTTTTTTGCCACAAACAGGTTGGTGAGCCGGGCCTTCAGCTCCTCCTTGCTGCTGCCAAAGCGGCTGGAGAGAACGGGCCCCGCCCCTTCCGTGGCGCACTCCAGCAGCAGCCGGCCATACCGATGGCGGAAGGCAGAATTTTCTTTGCCCGCCACGTCCTCGTCACAGCACAGCTCCAGATTCCGGCCTGCCACACGGCTCATCCACCACACCAGGGGGTTAAACCAGTGCAGCCAGCAGGCTGCCATCATCAGGCCCTTGTACTCCAGGTCCCGGCGGCGCAGGTGGTTAAGCTCATGGAGGACCACCAGGGGGTCGCACTCCTCCTGAGGTATCAGCAGCACCGGACGCAGCACGCCAAGCACCATGGCGGTGCGTACCCGGTCACTGCGCCGCACCTGAAAGGTTCGCTTGAGCCCCAGCCGCAGAGCCAAATATTGAATCTGCTCCCGAGTCTCGGGGGATACCGGACGCGCCCAGCGCAGCAGAGCCCGTCGGGTGACCAGGTAGCTGCTGATTTGGATGAGGGCGATGGCAAACACACCGGTCAGCCATAACGTTCCCAACACCACCGCCACCGGCACCTCGGTCTGGGCGGTCAGGTCAGGCTCTTGCTCCGTTTGGGGAAGGGATGGCGCCACATTGGGCTCCACCGGAGAGAGCTGATCGTCCGGCAGCTCTCCCGAGGGGCGATTCGTGGGGATGGTCACCTCATACTGGGGCACCTGCACCGTCACCGCAGGCTTGGGCAGAGTGATCTCCACCGGCACCACCAGCCGAACGGCCAGCAGCAGCCACAGGATGTATAAGCTCTTGGCCTTTACCCGGCTTTGCAGCCACCGGGAGGCCAGCAGCAGAGGCAGCAGCACCGCCGACACGGTGGCCGACAGCCAGACCACGCGCAAAAACAGGGTCTCCATTTACATGCCCCCCTTTTCCTCCAGCTCATCCAGATAGGCCCGCAGTTCCTCCACCTCGCTTTGGTCTAAGGCTCCGCCGTCGTGGAGGGCGGCGGCAAAGCGCTTGAGGGACCCCTCGTACAGCTTACCCAGGATGGTGCGTCCCTCCTGACGGCGATAGGCCTCCCGCTCCACCAGCGGGGTGTAGCGGTTCGTTTTCCCCTCCTTTCGGCAGGCCAGATAGCCCTTCTCCTCCAGGCGCTTAAGGTAGCTGTGCAGGGCGCTGGCGGTAAGGGGCCGTTCCAGCCGCTCCAAAATAGCGGGTGCGGTGGCCTCCTTCAGCTCCCACACCACCAGCATAATGTCCAGCTCCGACTCGGGCAGACGGGGATAGTCCTTCATGGAGTACTCCTCCTTTCTATTTCTGCATTTGCAGATCTTTCAATAATATTCTACATTTGCAGAAATTGATTGTCAAGAAGTTTTCCCCAATTTATTGCCAAATGTGCAAAAAGAGCCGGGCCATGCTCCACCCCAGGACCACACAGCCTGGGAAGGTGAGCCCCCAGGCCAGGGCAATGGTACCCGCCACCCTCCAGTCCGCCTTCTTTCCCCCGGCACAGCCCACTCCCAGCAGCGCGGCGGTGCGGGTATGGGTGGTGGAGACAGGCAGGCCCATCACCGTGGCCACCAACAGGCAGCCCACCCCTGCCAGGTCGCAGGCTACCCCATCCCGGGGGTTGAGGGTCACCATCTCCCGGCCCACCGTGTCGATGATCCGCCGTCCCCCCATTCCGGTGCCCAGCGCCATTCCCACCGCGCAGAACACCAGCAGCCACAATGGCACTACAAAGGTCTGCTCGTCCTGCCGTCCCTGGACCAGAGCCGTCCCCAGCAGAAACACCCCCAGAAACTTCTGGCCGTCCTGGGCTCCGTGGAAAAAGGCAGTGGCCGCCGCTCCGGGGAGCTGAAGGCAGCGAAAGAGGCGGTCCGATCCCCTCCATGTTCCGGCCCGCCGTCCCATCTGCCGCCCACACCAGAACCCGGCGGCGGTGGACAGCAGCAGGCCCAGCAGCACCTTCCCCCAGCTCTCCCAGCGCACACAGCTCCAGCTCCCCTCCAGGGCCACCGCCGCCCCGGTGATCCCCGCCACTAAGGCGTGGCTCTCGCTGGTAGGGATACCCCACCGCCAACACACCACTGCCCAAATCACTACCCCTGCCATCCCAGCACTCAGGGCAATGGAGGCCGCCCGTGGGCCGCCGGAAAAGGCGGCGATGGAGTAGACCGTCTCGGCCACCGAGGCGTTTACCGCCGTCACGCAGCACACTCCGGCAAAATTGCACACCGCCGCCAGAATCACCGCCCTGCGAAAGGGCAGCGCTCCCGTGACCACCGCTCCGGCAATGGCGTTGGGAGCATCGGTCCAGCCGTTGACCAGCAGCACCCCCAGGGTAAGCAGCGTAAACAGGGCCAGGGCTGGGGTTTCTCCCAGCTGCTGCAAAAAGGCAAAAAAAGAGTGGGACATGAACTCACCTCCATGTCCCACGGTATGTCCCTATTTCGGATGATATGCGCCCCCCGGTGGCGGGGCGTGCCGCTCCCGGTCCATCCCTTTGGGGGTGGACGCCCGGCCAATGGCCCCCTTGCCGTACTTGTCCCGGATGGCGTCCATAGCCCGGTCCAGCTGCTCCAGACGCTGGCGCTTTTCCTCCTCCGCCCCGGCAAACAGATCCTGCTGGGCCACGGCCTCGTCCTCGGCCACCAGATAGATGGCGGTGACGGTGAGCGCCCGCACCGGCAGGCTCATATTCCACAACTGGTCGGCCAGGTCCATGGCCTCCCGGGCCAGCTCCCGGCTGAGATTGGTGGGCCGGTCCAGCCGCTTCTGGCGACTCACATCCCGAAAATCCGGGTCCCGAACGGTGAGAGCCACCCCGCCGCATTTCATACCATGGCGGCGCAGGCGGGCGGCCACCTGGTCGGAGAGCATGGCAATGCCGGAGGCGATCTCCTCCCGTCCCTGGAGATTTTTAGGGAAGGTCAGCCCGTTGCCCACCGACTTTGGGGGCGCGTGCTCCCCCGCCGGAGCCACCGGAGCCCGGTCCAGGCCGTTGGCATAGTCGTGAAGCTGGGCTCCCGGCCGCCCCAACAGCTGATAGAGGGCCTCCCGCTCAAACCGGGCCAGCTCCCCGATGGTGCGCACCCCAAACTTCTCCAGCGTGCGCCCCGCCGCCCGGCCCACAAACAGTAGGTCGGTCACCGGCAGAGGCCAGACGATGTCCCGAAAGTTCTCCGGGGTAATGCAGGTGGTGGCGTCAGGCTTTTTGTAGTCGCTGCCCAGCTTGGCAAACACCTTGTTGAAGGACACCCCCACCGAGATGGTCAGTCCCAGCTCTCCCCGCATCCGCTCCCGCAGGCGGTCGGCCAGGGCTGCCGGGTCCCCGCCGAAGAGGTGAAGGGTGCCGGTGACATCCAGCCAGCTCTCGTCGATGCCGAAGGGCTCCACCAGATCGGTGTACTCCTGGTAGAGCTCATTGACCCGCCGGGAGTATTCCCGGTACCGGTCGTGGTGGGCGGGCAGCAGCACCAGGTCCGGGCACTTTTTCCGTGCCTGCCAGATGGTCTCGGCAGTCTTTACCCCGAACCGCTTGGCTGGCTCATTTTTGGCCAGGATGATGCCGTGGCGGCTCTCCGGGTCGCCGCACACCGCCACGGGCAGGTGGCGCAGCTCCGGGTGGCTCAGCAGCTCCACCGAGGCATAAAAGCTATTCAGATCACAGTGGAAAATCACCCGCTCCACGGCCCCACCCCCTTTTCTTTATCATAGCGCGTCCGCCCATTTATGTCAAACAAACGTTCTGTTTTCTCCATTGACATCCGCTTCTCTCCCCGATACAATGGGGGTGGAGATAAAAACACAGGGCGGTTGGTAGTCCGTCCGCGGGCCGCGCTCCCGTCAGTAGCCTTCCCTCCCGGGTCGTCCCTTCTCCATATTCACATTTTTATGGGAGGAAACTGAATATGGAACGGAACATCAGCCAGTTCACTGTGTTGTTCCAGCCCCCCTTCTGGGTGGGCATTGCCGAACGCTGGAGTCAGGACGGCTACCAGGCCGCCCGGGTGGTTTTTGGGGCGGAGCCCACCGACGCCCAGTTGTACCAGTGGCTCCAGAGAGAGTGGCCCCGGCTGCCCTTTGGCCCTGTCTTACCAGAGACAGCCCCCCGGCCGGCCTTGGCTAATCCAAAGCGGATGCAGCGGGAAGCCGCCAAAGCCACCCAGCCAAAGGGACTGGGTACCAAAGCCCAGGAGTCCCTCGCCCGTCAGCGGGAGGCCGTTGGTTTGGAGCGACAGGCCCGCCGGGCCGCCCAAAAACGGCAGACACAGGAGGAACGCTTCCGGCTCCGTCAGGAAAAAAAGCGCGAAAAGCGGCGCGGGCATTAAGCCCGCGCCGCTTTATTTTATAAAATCAGATTACACCGGCCAGCACCAGAGCAAACACCACAAAGGTGGCCAGCAGAGCCAGAGAGAACAGCGCGAAACCAGCACTGATCTTCTTGGCCTGGGTGCTCTGAGAGGGAGGCACCACGCCGGCGCCCCGCAGGGCAGCCACCACAGGGGGATAAATGAGCAGGGTAGCCGCCATATTCATGCCGCCCTTGGCCAGGTTAAAGGGCAGGAACAGGGTGGGCAGCATGGCCGCCACATCCGCCCGGGAGAAACCGGTCATGTACAGGGGGGTGATGAGGTAATTCCACAGTAGCATCACCGCGGTCAGGGCGACTACACCACAGGCCAGGCCCAGCACAGCGCCCTTCTTGGTGTGCATCTTTTTGTAAATGAAGGATGCGGTGCAGCAGAAGGCACAGGTAGCCAGGGCGTTCATGATAAAGCCAATGGGACCGGTGGTGCTGATGGTGATCATCTCGATAAACGCCACCAGAATGGAGATGATGGCGGCAGCCATGGGGCCAAAGGTGAAGCCGCCGATGCAGATGATCACATCTTTGAAGTCAAAATCCAGGAACATGACGCTGGGCATCAGCTTGGAGGCCAGCATCACAATGTAGGCGATTCCGGTAAGCATGGCCATGCTCACCATCACTTTGGTATTCATTCTGGAGCGGGCGGAGGTGCTGGTCATGGAAGGTGCGGACATAAAAAAACACTCCTTTTTGTTTGATACATCTGAAAGAGCATGTCTTCCAGGTGTAAAACAATCAAGGAGGTGCGCTTTATGCATGCCGGAACGGCACACACTATTGTTTTGACACACATCTTCTTCCATCCGGACTATACCGTTGGTCCCGGAGTTTCACCGGGTCAGCGGACCTGCTTGCAGGTCCGGTCGCGGACTATACCGCCAGTGGGGAATTTCACCCCGCCCTGAAGACATATCATTCAGTTGTCCATGTCTTATTATACACGGCGCAAAGAAAATTGCAACCCCCCGTTTTTCGGCAAATTAGAACAAGTATTCGACTCTCCGTTGACTTTCCCTTTCTGCTATATTACAATGATTCCAAATCCCTGTCGGAGAGGAGGACCTGCCATGGACAAGAGCACCACCTGCTGCTTTACCGGCCACCGCCCGGACAAGCTGCCCTGGGGCACCCACGAGGACGACCCGCGCTGCATGGCACTGAAGCAGCGGCTGGACGCTGCCCTGATGCAGGTCTATGACGGAGGCGTCCGCCATTTTATCTGCGGCATGGCCCGGGGAGCTGATCTCTACTTTGCCGAGGCGGTACTCGCTCTGCGGGAGCGTCGGCCCGGAGTCACCCTGGAGTGTGCCCGCCCCTGCGAGAGTCAGGCCCACAGCTGGCCCAAGAAAGAGCAGGAGCGCTATCAGTCCATTCTGGACCGGTGCGACTATGAGACTCTGGTACAGCACCGCTACGACCGCTTCTGCATGATGCGCCGCAACCGCTACATGGTGGACCACGCCGCCCACATTCTCACCGTCTACAACGGCGTGCCCCAGGGGGGCACGGCCCAAACTTTGTTATATGCTATTCGGAAGGGCCTGCTGGTCCATCCGGTACCACTGGAGGAAGAAACATGAACACGCTCATGCACATCTGCTGCGCCCCCTGCGCCAACCGCCCCATCGCCCAGCTGCGGGAGGAGGGACACTCTGTCACCGGCTTCTGGTTTAACCCTAACATCCACCCCTATACCGAGTACCAGGCCCGGAAGGCCACTCTGGAGGGCTACGCCAAGGAAATCGGCATGAAGCTGATCATCGGTGGCCGGTATGACCTGCGCTCCTTTATTACCAACGTAGCCGACAACATCGACGGCCGCTGCGCCTACTGCTACCGGGTACGGATGGAAGAGACCGCAAAATATGCCGCCGAGCACGGCTTTGACTCCTTCACCACCTCCCTTCTCATCTCCCCCTACCAGAAGCATGACGCCATCGCCGCCATTGCCCGGGAGATGGGACAGCAATATGGAGTAGAATTCCTCTACCGGGACTTCCGCCCTCTCTTCCGAGAGGGACAGGATTTTGCCCGGGAGCACGGCTTCTACATGCAGAAGTACTGCGGATGCATCTTCAGCGAGGAGGAGCGCTACATGGCCGCCAAGTGGAAGAAGGAGGCCAAGCGCCGGGAGCAGGAAAACGCCGGCCTGACTTAATGCTGCTTTTTCTTTTAAATATTTTAAATATAAAAAAGCCAGTCCCGATTGGGACTGGCTTTTTCGTTTGGCTGGGAAACTTTCTGAACTTAGCCGAAGATGGGCAGGACGTTCAGGAAGCCGGTGATGATCAGGCCGTTGAAGAAGTCGATGAACAGGGAGCCGACCAGAGGCACGATGAAGTAGGCCTGAGGAGCGGGACCATAGCGCTTGGTAACAGCCTGCATGTTGGCCATGGCGTTGGGAGTAGCGCCCATACCGAAGCCACAGAAGGCGGCGGTCATGACGGCAGCCTCGTAGTCGTGGCCCATGATGTTGTACACCACAAAGCGGGCGAAGAAGAACATCAGGACGGTCTGAGCGACCAGCATCACGATCATGGGGCCGGCCACCTCAGCCAGCTGCCACAGAGCCACGGACATCAGAGCGATGGCCAGGAAGATGGACAGAGACACATTGCCCCACAGGTCCAGAGCGCGGGAAGGCAGCACAATGTGCTTGGCGTCGCAGAAGTTACGGATGACAGCAGCGATCAGCATGGCGCCGATATAGGTGGGGAAGGTAAACTTGAAGTGGAAGTTGCCGATGTCGATCTGGATGTTGTTGAGGGCGGCAGTGAGCAGGGTGCCCAGGCCGGCAGCAACGATCAGCAGGATAGCGGCATTGGTGAAAGCGTCCACGTCCACGCGCTCAGCCTTCTCGCGGTCAGCAGCGCTCATGTCGTCCAGCTCCACGCCGGTTCCGCTCTCGGTGGACTTCAGGTTGTACTTGTTGATGATGCTGCGGGCAGTGGGGCCACCCATCAGGGAGCCGGCCACCAGGCCATAGGTAGCAGCAGCAATGGCGATAACGTTGGCTCGGGCGATACCCAGGTCATTCTCCATCATGGGACCATAGGAGCCGGCGGTGCCGTGGCCGCCAACCATGGGGATGGAGCCGGTGCACAGACCCAGACGCAGATCCCAGTCGAAGACACCGGCCAGGATGGAGCTAACCACGTTCTGCAGGCACACCATGATGATGGCAACGATCAGGAAGGTGATAACCTTCTTGCCACCCTTCTTCAGCAGGCGGAAGCAAGCGGTGTAACCGACGCTGGTGAAGAACAGGGTCATGAAGAAGTCCTTGACGTTGGAGTCGAAGGTAAACTCCACTACGCCGGCCATACGCAGGGCCAGGTGGGTCAGAGCGAAGATCAGGCCGCCCACCACGGGGGCAGGGATACAACACTTTCTCAGGAATTCAACGCGGTTGGTCAGGAATCGTCCCAGGACAAACAGCATCATGGCGATGGCTGCAGTCTGGTACATATTCAGAGCAATCTGGGGCATGTTTTCCTCTCTCCTTTTCTATGTACTAATTGGTTTCCCAGTTCCTACATGAGGGGATTTTACACAGCTTCCTTCAAATTGCTTCAAAATCCTACGGCGCGAAAATTTTTTCCCCAAATTTCACAATTTTTCGTTTTTCATTTTGGGGCATCTGACCACTTATTTACGATATTTTCCTGTTTCTTCCTCCTGATTTGTATTATCCTACCCTTTGACTTCCAAGATGGAAGATTATCGCAGAAATAGGTCAAGATATGCAAACTTATAGGTCAATGGGTCAATCTTCCTCCGCCAGCACCAACATACCATCCAAAAAGCATTTCAGGTTAGCCTTGCCCTTGCTGCCCTTGCCCTGGATAAAGGACATCTCCGCGCGCACCTCCTGGAAGGGGAACAGCCGGGAGGCATACTGGGTAAAGACCTCGTTTCCATAGTCGTCCAGTCCCAGGCTGGCCAGATGGTTGAGCCCACGCTCTACCGCCCGACGTGCCCGCTGCTCCATAGACTTGGGACTGTCGCTAAGCTGGGCACACAGGGCGCCCACCCCCACCTGGCACACCTGCTGGTGCCGGTCCAGCAGGTACATGCACATATCCATAATATCCTTTGCCCCCTTCTCTCCAGCCATGCCCAGCTGGCTCAGGGCATATTGAATCCGCTTGCGCTGCACATCAGAGCGAGACTGCCGCTCCACCACGGGAGTCTGCTTGATGGTAAATACACTTTGAATGGTGTTCAGATCCCGCTCATTTTCCATCTGCTGGCGGATATTCCGAATCACCTGACGCACTTCAATCAGGTTAATTGGCTTGTTGATAAAGAAATCCACTCCGGCCAGGTAGGCCTTGGCCACCATCTCTTTGCTGCTGACCTGGGAGATCATAATAAATTTTGCCAGACAGCCCCGCTCCTTCAGCTCGCGGACCACCTGTATCCCGTCCTTGCCGGGCATCAGCAGGTCCACCAGCACCAGGTCCGGTGCCAGTGCCAGGATCTTATCCAGGTCCAGTCCGCTTCCGCTGTCTCCGCACACGGTCCCCAGGTCGTTGCTCTCTACAATATCCTCTAAAATGCTGATGACTGAGATATCGTCTTCTACAATATAGATTCTCATGCTTCTCCTCCCCTCAGTGCATCCATGGGAATGGTCACCTGAAAACAGGCCCCCTCCCCCTCACTGCTGGTCACCTCAATGGTTCCATCCAGCTCCTCTACCAAAAACCGTACCGCCGGCAGACCTACGCCCCGGTTGATGTTTCCGGTCTGGGGATCAAATTTGGTGGAATAGCCCACCTGGAACAGATTCTGCATGGCCCGCTTGGAGATACCAGGTCCGGTATCCCGCACGGTCAGCACCATCTGCTCCCGGACCACCCGTTCCTCCACCAGGATCATCCCTGAACCCCGTCCGCTTTGAATGGCTTCCGCGGCGTTCATCACCAGATTTTTCAGCACCGACATAAGCCGGTAGTGTTCCGCAGTGGCAAAATCCGTCTCACACCGACATTCCAGCAGCACATCATTCTGACGTTCTCCCAGAATATGCCGCATGGTATCCCGCAAAATATGCAGCAGATCGGACATGCGCATGGTCTCATCGTTGTAGGCGTTGGCTACCTCGCCCTCAATGCCCCGGATAATACTGAGATTGTCCTTTTTTACCTCATGCACGTCCCGGGCGATGGACAGGGCAAGCTGACGCAGAGGCTCAGGATAGTCCTCCGCTCCCAGCTGCTCGTAGAGCTGATAGGCACGGGTCATGATCCCTTCAATGTTTTCTGCGTCTTTTTTTAGAAAATACAGTTCATTTTTCAAATTGGCGGTAAGCAGGAACAAACGCTGATAGCGCCGCTCGTGTTCCTCCTCCATCAGCAGGCGCTGATAGCGCCGCATCCCCCATAAAATACCCGCAGCCAGCAGAGAGCGTGCCAGTCCCAGCAGCACCAGGGTCACAATGGCCGGCGCATCCGGCAACGCCATCCGGGACAAAGTCAGGTCCTCCATATTGGAGAGCATATCGCAGATCCAGAAGCTGCGCCACAGCGTGGTAAGGGATGCCTCATACCGGTTTGGCACCTGGAGACACAGCAGGCAGTCGTAGCAGAGATAGAACAAGGCTCCCGGATACTCCTGGCAGGCCACGAATATCAGATCTTCGCCCCCGGCCACTCCAATGATACACCGCACCACCAGAACCGTCAGCGCAGTCAGCACTCCGGTATCGGGCTTGCGGCTGTCCTGCATCAGGGTAAGCAGAAGCACAGGGTAGAGTACCACAGCCGCTGAGATGCGGAAATTTTCCGCCCAGATGTTGAAGAACAGCTCCGCGCTTAAAGCCGTGCCCAGAGCCGCCAGCAGCTTGCGTTCCCATCGGCTGGCCCGCCATCGAATGAGTTGTCTCTTTTTTCCCTCCAAACCTATGTCCTCCTTCGTATACCGCCCAGGGGGGCAACCGGTCTTATTATACCACGTCTTTGTCCTTTTGCCTAGAAACACACTGCTCCACCAGCTTGTTTATGGTATAAAAAAACGTCTGCGCGGAATGCGCAGACGTTTGAAAGGATAAAACTTAGGCCAGGGCCTTCTTAGCGGTCTCAGTGAGCTGAGCGAAAGCGGCCTTATCGTTCACAGCCAGCTCGGAGAGCATCTTACGGTTGATCACGATGCCAGCCTTCTTCAGGCCGTTCATGAAGGTGGAATAGTTCATGCCGTTCATCTTGCAGGCGGCATTGATGCGGGTGATCCACAGCTGACGGAAGTCACGCTTCTTCAGCTTACGGCCGGTGTAGGCGTAAGAGCCGGACTTCATCACGGCCTGGTTGGCCATCTTGAAGTGCTTGGACTTAGCACCCCAGTAGCCCTTGGCCATCTTCAGGATCTTATTTCTTCTCTTGCGCGTCATCATCGCGCCCTTAACTCTTGCCATTGTTCGTTCCCTCCCTCTTCTTACTTGTACAGGATCATGCGCTTGATGGCGGCCTCATTGGTCTTGTCGGCATAAGTGGTGCCGCGCAGAGCCCGCTTGAGCTTGGTGGTCTTGCCGTGACCGTTGAGCAGGTGACGCTTCTTGGTCATGGCGCGCTTGACCTTGCCGGACTTCGTGAGGGAAAAGCGCTTCTTAGCGCCGCTATGAGTCTTGATCTTGATCTTCGGCATAACAGAAAACTCCTTTGCTTCTTACTTTTTGGCGTCCTTGGCAGGCTTGGGGGACAGGAAGATGGACATGTGGCGTCCCTCCAGCTTCGGACTTTTATCCATCACGGCGGTCTCGCCGCAGGACTCGGCAAACTTCAGCAGCAGATCCTGACCGATGTTGGTGTGGGCCATCTCACGGCCGCGGAACCGCACGGTCACCTTGCAGCGGTTGCCCTCAGACAGGAACTTCTGGGCGTTGCGCAGCTTCACATTGAAGTCGTTGACGTCAATGCTGGGGGACATGCGGATCTCTTTGATCTCCACTACCCGCTGGTTTTTACGGGCTTCCTTTTCGCGCTTGGTCTGCTCGAACCGGTACTTGCCGTAGTCCATCAGCTTGCATACCGGGGGCACAGCGTTGGGAGAGATCTTGACCAGGTCCAGGTTCTGCTCCTCAGCCATGCGCAGCGCCTCCTGAGAGGACATGATGCCAAGCTGCTCACCGGTCTCAGAGATCAGACGGACCTCCTTGTCCCGGATTTCTTCGTTGGTTTGATGACCTGTGTTAGCGATGGGAAAGCACCTCCAAACAAAAAAATAAACGCGGCTGCCGGAATGGCGCCCGCGTCACAAAAATCCCCGCCAAGTCTCCCTGGCGAAGAAGTGAAACCTTGTTAACCCTTTGGCTCTGGCCTGGGGTGAGGTACGGGGCACCGTTCCTGCTTTCTTTTTCTTACACATTTTATCAGTGTGTCTCGCCCTTGTCAAGTATTATTTTATCTTTTTCCGTCTTTTCTTCCATCCCCGCAAATATTTACATAACCTTCTTTTTTCGTCCTGCTTCTACAAAAAGTTTTACACACTTTCCACACTACTTTCCACATTTTATTGTTATTTCCTGCACACTGTTTTAAATCTTTTTGTTTTCTCCCTTCCATTTTCTTCTTGATTCCACCTTGTAAGGTTACATAATGCATTAAATTGCTTTTTTATTTGAAAAGAATAAGCCCTCCCCCGACGGTATTGTTCCCACAGAGGAGGGCTTGAAGATTTCGATATTTAACCCAGGGAAATATCCCGGGTAGCATAGGCGTTCAGATCCAGGCCCGCCACATGCCCGGCCTGGTACTCATAAAATCCCTGGCAGCCGATCATGGCGGCATTGTCCTCCTCATGGAGCTAGCTCCATGGGGCCCCCTTCCATTTAAAATGCTCGGGCGGAATGAATCCGCCCTGCGCCAAGGTTTTGCCAAAGGCAAAACGCTTGTACGGCGCAAACGCCGCCCCACCTTGCGGCGGGGCCCCGGCGACAACACCGCTTACCCCAGGCTGATATCCCGGGTAGCATAGGCGTTCAGATCCAGGCCGGCTACATGCCCGGCCTGGTACTCATAAAATCCCTGGCAGCCGATCATAGCGGCGTTGTCGCCGCAGTACTTCAGCTCCGGCAGGTAGAGCTTATCTCCGCTCTTGGCGCAGGCGGCTTGCAGGCCGGCGCGGATGCGGCTGTTTGCCGCCACGCCTCCGGCCACCGCCAGTCGGCCGTAACCCTTCATTCGGGCGGCTGCCATAGCCCGGGGCACCAGCGAGTCGCTCACCGCCCGGCCAAAGCTGGCAGCAAAGTCAGGCAGGGACAACTCCTCCCCCTTCTGCTGGGTGTTGTGGATAAGGTTGAGACTGGCCGTCTTCAAGCCGGAGAAGGACATATCCAGCTCATGGCCGGCCACATGGGCGCGGGGCAGCTCGTACCGGCTGTCATCTCCACCCTGAGCCAAGCGGTCCATGGGGCCGCCGCCGGGGTAACCGATGCCCAGCACCCGAGCCACCTTGTCAAAGCACTCCCCTGCTGCATCGTCACGGGTGCCGCCCAGCACCTCCATCTCGGTGTAAGACTTCACGTCCACAATGGCGGTCGTGCCGCCGGAGACGCACAGGCAGACAAAAGGGGGCTCCAGATCGGGGTGGGTGAGGTAATTTGCCGCAATATGGCCCCGCACATGATGGACTGGGATCAAGGGCAGATCCAGGGCCATGGACGCGCCCTTGGCAAAGTTCACTCCCACCAGCACCGCGCCGATGAGACCAGGCGCATAGGTCACAGCGATGGCATCCAGGTCGCCCCGGGTCATCCCCGCCTGCTCCAAAGCCTGGTCGGCCAGACCGGTCACTGCCTCCACATGCTTGCGGGAGGCGATCTCGGGTACTACGCCGCCGTAAATGGTATGCATCTCGATCTGAGAGGCCACACAGTTGGACAGCACCGTCCGCCCGTCTTTGACAACTGCAGCGGCGGTCTCGTCGCAGGAGGATTCAATGGCTAAAATATTCATACGGCTCCTTCTTCCAGTTTGCAGGAAATAAAGTTAATATAGTTTTTCTTTTTCCATAACCGCGTCGATTCGGTTAAAGCGTTCGGTGCGGGTCACATCCCGCTGTCCGCTGATGGCCAGCAGGAACACCTCCGACAGACTGAGGGGGGCCACATAGGAGTTGGCAAATCCCAGTCCCTCTACCTGTGCCACCACCACCACATCCGCCTTACTGGCTAGAGGGCAGGTACGCCGGTCTGTCATCAAAATAATTTTTGCCCCGCTCTCCCGGGCAATGTCCATCAGCACACCACAGATCTGGGAATAGCGCGGGAAGCTGTACAGAAACAGGCAGTCTTTATCGGTAATATCCAATACATTTTCCACTGCCGTGGCATCTGCATGGGTCACAGAAACCACGTGGGGAGTCAAAAACAGCAGCTTGCTGGCCATATATTGGGCGCAGCAGGCCGTTCCGCGAAATCCCACAATATACTTGCGGTCACTGCTGAGCAGGATGTCCACCACCTGGTCCACCGTTCCCTGATCCAGCTGGGCAAAGCTCTTTTGCAGATTCTCTAAGGTATAGCCCCCCACATCACTGATCAGGCTGCCCTGCTTGAGCTGCGCTCTGCTGCGGGCATACTTCTCTCCGGGAGACAAGTCCTGCTGGACCTGATTGATCTGTCTGGCCGCCCTCGCGTTCATCTCTCCCCGGAAGTCTGCATAACCTTTGAACCCGAGTTTGCGGATAAAGCGGATCACCGACGTGTCGCTGACTCCGATGGCTTCTGCAAGGGAGGTGGAGGTCTGAAACCCAATGGTATTCAGATTGGCTAAAATATACTCCGCAATCTCCGCGTCGGTGCGTGTCAGGGACATTCCCTGTATCTTTTTCACCAAATCATCCATGTGTTACCCTCTCCTCACTGATACAGGGAAAGGATACCACAGTTTGCCATTGTGGTCAATCTCCCCGCTTCCAGCGCAAAACCCGGCGGCGCTGCGCAGAAGTCCTGCGCGGCGCCGCCGGGTCATATTAAGGAGAGAGTATTTGTTTATCCCTGGGACTGTACGTTTTCCTTTTTCCGCTTTCTTCCGATACCGGTCAGAATGCTCAGCAGGAAAATAATCAGAAGGCCCCAGCAATGGAAGGTATATCCAATAAAATTCAGGAAGGAGAAAGACGCCGGAACTCCAGCTACGCTGGTCGCTACGCCTGTGATCACCAGAGCAGGATTGCCGTGAGGGATCAGTCCGTTCGTTCCGCAGGCAACGCCGTCCAGAATATTGGCGCTTCGACAGGGATCTGCCTCGTCCTTATAATCGCTCATCAGCTGCTTGACGAAGGGACCAAAGAATACAATGGCCACATTTGCCATGCCGATCATACCAGAGGCAACGGGGCTGTCATCACTGAACAGGACAGAAGGCTCAATGACACCCAGCACAACGCTGAACAGCAGGGCCAGCGCATTGGAAAGGAGCAGGGCGGAGACCAGGCCCCAACCTCTGCGCATCATATAGACCAGCACAATGGGGAGAACCAGGAAAATCAGGGACTTGGCTTTGGTGGGATCGCCCTCGATCACCGCGCTTCCACCGCTGGACTGCTGAAGGCCGATCACCACATACAGCACGGCGGAAATAGCGCCTACAATAATGGAATAGGGGATACGAGTACGCACCACATCATTGACGCTGGCTCCCTGAGTTTGGGAAGATGCAATGGTGGTATCAGAAATGGGAGCCAGGTTATCGCCAAAAATGGAGCCGCTGATGATCGCGCCGCACATAAGGCCCATATCGATCCCCAGCTCACCTGCCAAGGGGCACATTACGGCAGAAACTGCAGTGACGGCTCCGGTGGAGGTTCCGCAGGCTGTGGAAATCAGCACACAGACCAAAAAGGCAATTACCGGAATAAAACCTGTATTCACGTTCATCTGGGCCACAACCCAGATCAGGGCTTCAATCAATCCGCTGGTTTTCAGCAGGGCAGACAGTAGTCCCGCCATAAAGAACGCCACGCAGATCACGCAGACCATGGATTCCCGCAGGCCTTTTAACATTTCGTCGCCGTAGGCCTTACGATCTTTTGCCAAAATCAGTCCAAGCACCAGGGAGAGGAACAAAACCACCATCATGCTCTTTGTTCCGCCGCCCCGGATCAGCAGCATATACATGATCCCGGCTACCGCCAGAGCAACACACAGCCAAGCTCCCACATGACCGCCATAGTAGCTGACTGGGTACGATTTTTTCGCCTCCATCATAATCTCCTTTCTTCCAATGCAATACCAGTTCGTTTATACTTCTCAGCTCAATTGCTTCAGTGCCTGTTCCATACGGTCCAGCGCCTTTTCCAGATTCTCCATGGAATTGGAATAGGAGATTCGGATCTTCCCAGGGACATTGTACGCCTCACCGGGTACTGTGGAGATCAGCGCCTCATCCAGCAGATACTGGCACAGGTCTACGGCATTCTCAATCACCTTATCCCCAAACCGCTTGCCAAGATAGGGCTGCACATCCGGATATACATAGAACGCGCCCTTTACATCCGGACATGTAATTCCTTCTATGGCATTGAGCCGCTGCACCACATAATCTTTTCTCCGCTTGAACTCTTCCACCATAACCTGCATGTCATGCTGAGAGCCCTGCAGAGCCGCCAGAGCCGCCTTCTGGGAAATCGCGCTGGTGGCAGAGGTAGTCTGGCTCTGCACCGCCATGATTCCCTTGATCACATCCGCCCGGGCCGCGGCATAGCCGATACGCCAGCCCGTCATAGCGTAAGCCTTGGAAAAACCATTGACGGTAATGGTCCGCTCCCATACCTCCCGGGAGATGGAGGCCACACTGAAGTGCTTTGCACCGTCATAGACCATTTTTTCATAGATCTCATCGGCCACGATAAAGAAATCGTGCTTGACCGCCAGGTCGGCCAGCTCCCGCAGGCTCTCCTCGCTATACACCGCACCGGTGGGATTGTTGGGGGTGCAGATGACGATGGCCTTGGTGCGCGGGGTGATAGCCGCCCGGATGGCATCCAGGTCCAGCTCATAATTGTCCTGCCGCACCGGCACAAACACCGGAGTAGCACCCGCCAGACGAATCATCTCTGTGTGGCTGACCCAACAGGGAATGGGGAGCAGCACCTCATCGCCAGGACCTGCAATCACCATCATGGCACTGGCAATGGCCTGCTTGGCTCCCACCGCGGTGGTCACCTCATTGACGGTATAGTCCAAACCATTGTCCTCTTTCAGCTTCTTTACAATGGCCTGGCGAAGCTCCAGAATGCCGTTGCCGGGGGTATATTTGGTGAAATTATCCGCGATGGCCTTCATACCGGCCACCTTGATGTAATCAGGAGTTCCAAAATCCGGTTCCCCTACGTTGAGGGAAATAATATCTTTTCCCTGCCGCTTCAGCTCTGCCACCTTGGCGATCAGAGCCGAGGTGGGGGAACCGCTGAATTTTTTCATACGTTCTGCCAGTGTGGTTGCCATAGTTATACTCCTCTCAATATCCGCACAGGGTGTCTGGGGCAAATGAATTATTCTCCATACGCTCCATCAATAAACTCCGTATTCTTTGCCTGCAGGGTCTTCATCACCCAGGCACGGTTGGAGGTTCCATTTTTGGCTGCCTCCACCTTGGCCTCATCCTGCTGATGGAACTTCTTCGCCGCCTCCAGCACAGCCGGGGCGTCTTTCAGCGGAATCACAATAATGCCGTCGGCGTCAGCCACAATAATGTCGCCCGGATTCACACTCACTCCGCCGCAGGCAATGGGTACATTGATCTCTCCGGGTCCCTCTTTATGGGGACCGCCGGGGGTAGAACCGTTGGCATAGACCGGCAGATCCATCTGCCGCACCGCGTCCACATCCCGAATGGGGCCATCCAGCACCAGTCCGCCCAGCTTACGCTGGTACTTGGCATAGGTAAACATGATCTCACCCATCAAAGACCGGGTCTGATCCTCATCGTTGGACACCACAATGATGTCGCCCGGCTGAGCCATGTCCAGCGCCTGATGGAGAAACAGGTTGTCGCCCGCTCTGGCTTTTACGGTCAGCGCCGGACCCACCATGATCCCCTGAAAGCCGCTCATAAGCTTGATTCTGGGATTCATGGCGCAGGAGCGCCCCATGGTATCGGCAATGTTTGCCGCGGGCAGCCCTGCAAAGCCATCCAACAGTTCCTGGCTTGGCATGGGCCGCTTTAAAAACACACGATTTCCAACTGCCATTTCTGCCTGCCTTTCTGTATGTACCGGTTGGGTGTTGTTCTGCATTCATTTTAGTTTTTTGTTGTTTATTTGTCAACATATTACCTTGCAAGTGAATATTTTTCTGTAGAATAAACAACACAAAAATTCCCGCCTGTGGTTTTTCAACCATTTTCAGGCGGGAATCCATCCAATATTTTTGCTTTTTACTGTTTTTCAAAATATCTGGTCATAAGAACCGCATCTTCCCTGGGCTTGTCATAGTAGTTTTTCCGCAGTCCTGCCTGAGTAAATCCGTGCTTCTCATACAGGGCAATAGCCGCCTGGTTGGAAGCACGCACCTCCAGGGTGAGGAAAGCCAGGTTTACCTCGCCAAAGCGGCAGAACACGTCCAGAAGGGCGCTGGCTACCCCGTGGCGGCGAGCGTCAGGTTCCACTGCCACGTTGTCGATGTACCCCTCATCTACAATGACGTGCAGGCCAGCATAGCCCAGCACGTTGCCCTCCTCATCCTCGGCCACGATAAAGCTGGCCTGGGTATCAAACAGGGCGTCGGCCAGCATGTTCTCCGTCCAGGGACTGGAGAAGCAGGCCTGCTCCAGCCGGGCGATCTGCTCAATGTGACTGCGGTCCATGGGAACGATCTGATAATACATATAAAACAATCTCCTAAACCCTTTTTTCAGGCTCCTGCCGGAATTATTGTTTTAATCATACACCATCCGCTTTCCTGTGTAAAGCGGCACAACTGCACCGGCAGATTTCACAATTTCATTGCCTGATTTTCGTGAAAGCTACGATTTTTCTTTTCCTGTCAAAATGTTGAAACCTTTTCCTGTGTATCCCCGTCTATATAAATAAGGTTATTCTTTTGTCTCTATTTTCAGCCGACCACGCAAGCCCTTCCACCCCGGGGCGCTCTGTGCGCTCCCCCATCAGAAAGGAAATGACCATGCTTCGACGCGCCCTCTCCCTCCTGCTTACCGCCTGCGCCCTGTGCGCTCTGCTGGTTCCAAGCAGTCTGGCCGCCACCATCCAGAGCAATCAGGCCGTTTACCATCTCTCTCAGGACCCGGACGGGACAGAGAGCTTTCTCTACTCCCCCACCCTGTCCCACACCTTGACGCTGCTGCCTCCCGGCACTGTCGTGCGCAGTGACCTTGGCAATCAAATTATCGTGGAGCGCTTTACCTACCGCTCCTCCTCCGGCTACTGGGCACTGGAAAATACCCTCACCTCCCAGGAGCACCTGACCGTGCGGGACCACAACTATATCTACCATGTCATCACTCAGGACCCCCACTCCAGTCAGGCCATGGACGCCGGGGTTTGGGTGCGCGCATCGGGAAGCGGCGGGCTCAACACCACCACCATTACCGGGGAGCCGGTGGATGAGTGGGCAGTGGATCTGGTCAACGAGGCCATTGCCATGAATCTGATGCCGGCGCGCCTTAAGGGCCAGGACCTGCGCGGCTCCATCAGCCGGCTGCAGTTTGCCTCCCTTGCAGTGCGGCTGTATGAGGCCATGGGCGGAGAGGCCATCTCTGCCCCCAGCCACACTCCCTTCACCGACACCTCCGACCCGGAGGCAGGCAAGGCCTGGGCACTGGGGCTGACTGCCGGCACCTCTGCCACTACCTTCTCTCCCTCCCAGTCCATCTCCCGGGAGCAGGCAGCCACCATGCTCGCCGCCGTCTACCGCAAGCTGGGCGGCAGTGTGGAGGGACAGTCCGGCTCCTTTGCCGACGACAGCTCCATCGCCTCCTGGGCCAAGAGCAGCGTGTACTTTATGGCCCGCCACGACATTATCGTGGGTACCGGAAACAACCGCTTTTCCCCTCAGCGCAGCGCCCAGCGCCAGTCCTGCCTTATCATGGCCCTGCGCATGTTCCAAACTCTGAACCCCACCGATTGACACGGACAAAACTGCCCCCGCCGGCTGAGATGCCGGCGGGGGCTTTCTTGTTTAAGGGGTCAGCTCTGCCTGACGGCGCAGCAGGGACAGAGGAGGCACCGGCTGAGGCAGCTTCATGCGGAAGACCATCTGGGGCTTGCGCACCTGCTCCAAAGCTTCTCCCGCCTCGTCCCACAGTCCCTCCACGGTGAGGGTCTGGGGTCGTACGTCGGGACCTACCAGCTCCAGGGTATCCCCCACAGAGAACTTATTGTTCAGCGTGAGGGTGGCGTTGCCCTGTTCGTCACAGGACTGCACCTTGGCCACGATCTGCCAGTCCCGGACATAGCGGGAGTTTTCGGTATACTGGCCCGGCTGGCCAAAATAGAAGCCGGTGGAGTAATGCCGGTGGCTGATGCGCTCCACCTCATCCCGCCATACCGGGTCCAGAGGCTGTCCCGCCGCCGCTGCGTCGATGGCGTGGCGGTAAGCTCCGGTGACAATGGCGGCATAGTAGGCGCTCTTGGCCCGGCCCTCCAGCTTCAGAGAGTCCAGACCCGCCTCCATCAGCTCGGCCACGTGGTCGATCATGCACATATCCTTGGAGTTCATAATGTAGGTCTCCCCATTCTCCTCAAAGACGGGGAAATACTCGCCGGGCCGCTTCTCCTCCATCAGGGCGTACTGGTAGCGGCAGGGCTGGGCGCAGGCTCCCCGGTTGGAGTCCCGGCCCGTCATGTAGTTGGACAGCAGGCACCGTCCGGAATAGCTTACGCACATAGCCCCGTGAGCGAAGGCCTCAATCTCCAGCTCCTTGGGGGTCTTGAGGCGGATCTCCCGGATCTCATCAAGGCTCAGCTCCCGGGCCAGGATCACCCGGCTGGCTCCCAGGTCGTGCCAGGCGGTGGCAGACTGGTAGTTGACGATGCTGGCCTGGGTGGAAATGTGGCACTGGACGTGGGGGGCGTGGCGCTTGGCCAGAGCCATGGTACCCACATCGGCCAGTATGATGGCATCCACTCCGACGCTGTCCAGATACTCCAGCCACTCCGGGAGCCGGGCCACCTCCTCATTGCGGGGCATGGTGTTGCAGGTCACATGGACCCGCACTCCCTTGCTGTGGCACAGTTCTACGGCGGTTTTCAGCTCTTCGGGGGTAAAATTGCCCGCAAAGGAGCGCATACCAAACATGGTACCCGCCAGATAGACCGCGTCTGCTCCGTAGGCCAGCGCCATCTGAAGCCGCTCCATATCTCCTGCCGGAGCCAGCAGTTCCGGTTTTTTCATATCGGTTCTCCCTCCAGAGTACAGGCCCCGGAGTAGCTCCGGGGCCTGCTTTTGTTATTTGTTGTAAAGCTCCTGAGTAGCAATGAAGTTCTGCTGCTCCCGCCGGGTCTTGAAGAAGTGGTGTACTCCGTCGTCGCCCAGGGCGTAGTAGTAGTACGAAGTGCTGTTGGGATTCATAGCTGCCTTGATGGACTCCAGACCGGGGTTGGAGATGGGTCCGGCAGGCAGTCCCTTGTAGAGGTAGGTGTTGTAGGGGGAATCAATGGACTTGTCCGCCTCCGTGGGCACCTTGCCGCCGTTGATATAGGCCAGGGTGGCGTCGATCTGCAGATATCCCTGGGTTCCGCTGCTGGGGTTATTCAGGCGGTTGTAGATGACCGAGGCGATATCGGCCCGGTCATTGCCGTCCGTCTCCTTCTCGATCATGGATGCAATGGTGATGATCTCATGGATGGTACGGCCGCTGTCTGCCACCTCCTGGCGCATTGCATCGGTAAACTGCTCGTCAAAGCGCACCAGCATCTTGTTGATGACATACAGGGGGTTCTGGGGGGTGGTAAATTCGTAGGTGTCGGGGTAGAGATAGCCCTCCAGGCGGTGATAGTCCCCAAGCTCCAGATCCTGGAGGAAGGAGAAGGCGTAGTCGTGGTTGGCCGCCATATCCTGCAGGTCCTCCACGCTGGCCACACCCTTCTCCTCCAACAGCGTGAAGATCTGATCCACGGTGTAGCCCTCGGGGATGGTCACGGTGACGGTGGCCCGGGTGGCCGAGTTGGCACTCATGCCGGACAGCAGGGCCCGGTAGTCCATATCGGTGTTCAGGGTAAAGGTGCCTGCCACCACGTCGTCCTTGCTGCGGGTGAAGGTGGCAAAGAGATTGAAGAGGAACTTATATTCGATGAGTCCCTCGTCCTTGAGCTTTTCAGCCACATCACCAAAGCTGTCGTCGTTGGTAATGGTAATGGTAGCGGTCTTCTCTGGTTTGTTCAGAGCCAGCACGTCGTTGGCAGCCACCCAGCCGATGCAGGCCAGCAGCGCGGACACGCCGATGACAAAAATCGCATAGATGGCCGCTCCGCTCAGGCCAGAGCGCTTTTTCCGGCGCCGTGTGTTGGATGAGCGCTGCGTCTCCTCCCGCCGCCGCGGCTGTCTGGAGGAGGAAGATTGATAATCTTGTGCCATAGAGTCAGCTCCTAAATCAAATCTGCCGGATGGACCGGGCCTTGGCTCCGGCTCCGTCGGCTCCGGTCCTTGGGCCGGTCCAATGGTTGGGTTGGGAACGGCGCCCGCCCGCAAGAAAATTTTCTTTGCCAGGGAACCTGGGACAGGGGGCTGCCATAGACTATACCAGAACGCCGGGAAAACCCCGGCGGGGTAAGTGAGGTGAAACAACAATGTGCTTTGGCAATAACGGCTTTGGCGGCAACGGCTGCCTGTGGATCATCCTGCTGATCATCGTCCTGTGCTGCTGCTGCGGCAACAACGGCGCCAGCGAGAACAGCAACGGCTGCGGCTGCAACAACGGCTGCGGCTGCTGACCCTACACTAGGCCCCGGCGCGGGACAAAGCGGGACTTCAAGTCCCGCTTTTTTTATGTCTGTATCCAGATGGCCTCCTGCTCGGTGAGCACCACCTCCACCCGGGCGTCGTGACCCTCGATGGGAACCTGCTTCTGAAGAAGGACACCCCGGCACAGACCTGCCGTCCGGCCGGAAAAATCCTCCAGCCACCGGTCGTAGTAGCCGCCCCCAAAGCCCAGCCGGTACCCCCGGCGGTCATAGCTCACGGCGGGAACAAGGGCCAGCGCAATGTCTTTTTTCTCCAGCAGCGGAGCCTCTTCCGACGGCTCCCAGATGCCGAAGGCGGCCTGCTTCATTGGGATGCGGGGATCAAACTGCCGCACCTCCATCTGGTGTCCGGGCAGCATCCGGGGAAGGCCTACCCGCTTGCCCTGCCGGGTCAGCTCCCGCACCAGCCGCTCCGTCTCCGGCTCCCGTCCCGGGATACCCCAGAACAAAAACATCGTGTCCGCTGCCTGTACCTGAGGCAGGGACAAAAAGCGGTCAAACAGGGCCCGGTCGCTCTCCAGACACTCCTCAGGGGAAATGGCAGCAATCTCCCGCCTCAACCGGGCGCGCAACGCCTTTTTGGCCTCAGCGATAGTAGAAGATACGTCCATTGATCTCGTCCGCAACCTCTTTGCCCCGCAGGACCTCCACCAGCTTCAGACCGAAGTCGAAGGAGGAGCCGCAGGCGTGGCCGGTAACAAACTTGCCGTCTGCCACGGCGCGCTCCTGGGGCAGCACCTCGGCCTTGCCCAGCTGGTCGTGGCGGGTGGGATAGGAGGTGGCCTTTCGGCCGTCCAGCAGACCCCAGCGGGCCAGCAGCACAGGGCCGGCGCACAGAGCGGCCAGCCAGATATTCCGCTTGGCGGCCTCCTGGATGAGCTGGGAGACCGCTTCACTGTTCCACAGGTTCTCCACGCCCACGCCGCCGCCGGGCAGCACGATCATCTCCGCCTGGTCCAGATCCACCTGGGACAGCTCCAGGTCGGCCTGGACGGTAATGTTGTGTCCCCCGGTGACGGTGGGGCCGGACAGGGAGACCAGCGCGGTCTCCAGCCCGCCCTGCCGCAGCAGATCGGTGGGGACGATGGCCTCGGACTCCTCAAAGCCGGGGGCCAGCAGTACATATACCATGGATAACCCTCCTTGTTGTCCTGTCGTCCGGTCTCTTACAGCACAGGGGCCGCCAGGGACCAGATCTCCTCATGAATCTCCTCCACGCTGCGCACCTCGCCCTGGGCGTTGACGCAGGGGATCACCTTCCAGCCCAGCAGCTGGGCGGCCTGCAGGGCACTGTCCCGGCAGGCGGCAAGATATCCGGTGTCCAGCTCGTGGATGTCGGCCTTGGTGTGGGTGGCAGCCTCCCGGCGGCGCAGCAGTTCTACGGCCCGCTCGGTGGGCATATCCAGATAGAGCACCAGGTCGGGCCGGGGCAGGCCCAGCTTGTCGTGCTCAAAATCGTCCAGCCAGCGCAGGAAGGCCTCCCGCTCCTGGGGGGCACACTTCACCGCCTGGTGTACCGCGTTGGAGGTGGTGTACCGGTCGGTGAGCACCAGTCCGCCCTGCTCATAGTACTCCCCCCACACCTTTTTCAGGGAGGCGTACCGGTCCACCGCATAGAAGGCGGAGGCGGCGTAGGGGTTTACATCCTGGGGATGGGTACCGAACTCCCCCGCCAGATACATGCGGATGAGGGCGGAGGAGGGCTCTTTATACTGGGGAAAAACCAGCTTCTGGTAGTCCCGGCCGCTCTGGGTCACCCGGCGGCACAGGGCCTGAAACTGGGTGGACTTGCCGGAGCCGTCGGTACCCTCGAATACAATCAACCGTCCCGCCATCACAGAACCCCCGGACGGCGGCGGCCGGTGACGCGCTGCCCTGCGGCCTTCACCAGCACCAGGGGCAGCTTGGCCATGCGGCCAAAGCGCTTGGGCTCACGGCTGAGGCGGTACGCCCACTCCATGCCCATCTTCTGCCACTTCTCGGGAGCCCGCTCCACGTTGCCGGCGAACACGTCCAGCGCGCCGCCCAGGCCGATGGCCATCTTGGCTCCGGTGAGCAGTCCAAAGCGGGCGATCCACTTCTCCTGCTTGGGGGCGCCCAGGCAGACAAACAGCAGGTCGGGCTGGGCGGCGGCCACTTCCCGGGCCACCGGATCAGACTCCTTGAAGTAGCCATCGTGGGTGCCGCAGATCACGATCTTGGGATGCTGCTCCACGATCTTGGCAGCGGCCTCCTCGGCCACGCCGGGCTTGGCGCCCAGCAGATAGAGCCGGCCGCCCAGCTCGTTGAGCTCCTCCAGCATGTCGCAGGCAAAATCAAAGCCGGCTACCCGCTCCTTTAAAGGTGTACCCAAAATCTTAGCGGAATAGACCACCCCGATGCCGTCGGGCAGCACCAAATCGGCCCGGTTGAGGATCTTCTGGAACTCCAGGTCCTTTTCCGCAGCCAGCAGAAACTCGGGGTTGGGGGTAACTACGTAGTGAAAATCGCTGCCCCGCAGCAGCTCCCGGCCCGCCTGGCGGGCCTCCTCACGGGTCAGGTTGTCAAATTGGATGCCTAACACATTCGTTTTCAATGGAACATCCTCCACATCATCAAAGAATTGGTTGGACTATGGTCATGCCTTTTTGAGGGCAATGGTTTCATTCAGGCATCTTATTCTATCACGCTTCCGGAAAAAAGTCTATGAAAAAGGGGTAAACAATCCGATTTCCGGGAAATTCCCCGAATTTCGATTGACGAAGGGGGCTGAGGGCACCATAATAGAGACAGCAGCAAAAAAAGGAGCGAATGTTCCATGGAATTTTATGCCACTCTGGGTGGCTCCTGCGCCGACCGAGCCACCCTGGACGGGCTGTTTGCCGCCGGAATGACCGGCGCGCGGCTCAATTTGTCTCACACCACCCTCCCCCAGTGCGCCCCCCTGCTGGAGGATATCTATTGGCCTGCCGCCCGCGCCTGCGGCCGTGCCGCCCATCTCATCATAGACCTGCAAGGCCCGGAGCTGCGGGTGGGTACCCTCACTGCTCCCGTTGCGCTGGAGTCCGGGAGCCGGACCGTGCTTGGCCCCGGCGGCATCCCCATTCCCACCGCCGCCCTGGAAGCTGCCCAGCCGGGAGACCGCATCTCCCTGGACGACAGCGCCCTGCTGGTACAGGTGGAGGAAAAGCGCCCGGACGGTCTTTTCTGCCGGGTAGAGCGGGGCGGGCAGCTTCAAAGCCGCAAGAGCCTGGCCATTCTAGGCCGGGAGGTCCATACTCCCACCCTCACCCAGGCAGATCTGGACAATCTGGCCCAGGCCAAACGCTTCGGCGTGACCCACATTCTGCAGCCCTTTGTCCGGGGTGCGGAGGATGTCCACACCCTGCGCCGGGCCATGGCTGAGGCCGGGCTGGAGCACGGGAAGATCATGGCGAAAATTGAAAACCAGCGGGGACTGGAGAAGCTGGACGAGATCATCGATTCTGCCGACATCGTCTGTATTGCCCGGGGCGACCTGGGCAACAGCATGCCCCTGTGGCAGCTGCCCTCCGCCCAAAAGCACATTGCCCGCGCCTGCCGGGAGGCAGGGAAGCCGTTCTTTGTGGTCACTCAGCTGCTCTGGTCCATGCAGCAGCGGGCCGTGCCCACCCGGGCTGAGGTAAGCGATATCTACAACGCGGTGCTGGACGGCTCCTGCGCGCTGATGCTCACCGGTGAGACCGCCGCGGGAGACTACCCTGTGGAGGCCATGGATTATCTGGTCAAAACCGCAAGCCAGGCCCTGGCCGATCTTGGAAAGGAGAATGCAGTATGATACAGCATATTTTGTTTGTCAACGCCTGTATGCGCGGCTGGGAGGAGTCCCGTACCTGGCAGCTCAGCCAGGCCTTTCTGGACGCCTGCAAGGCCCGCTGGCCCAAGGCAGAAATTCTGGAGCGGGACCTTACCGCCTGTGACCTGCCGGTGCTCACCGGCCCCATGACCACAGAGCGGGACGCGCGCTTCCAGGCCGACCCCTGGGACCCCATGTTTGCCCCCGCCCATGAGATGCAGGGCGCTGATCTGGTGGTGGTGGCAGCGCCCTATTGGGACCTCACCTTCCCCGCCGCCCTAAAAGTCTACCTGGAGTGGGCCAGCGTGCTGGGCATCACCTTCCACTACACCCTGGAAGGCAAGCAGGAGGGCCTGTGCAAGGCAGGCAACCTGGTGTATATCACCACCGCCGGAGGCGAGATCGGCGATAAAAACTTTGGCTATGACTATTTAAAGGGACTCAGCGACATGTTCGGCATCTCCCGCACCCACTGTCTTACCGCCGAGGGACTGGACGTGTGGGAAAATGACGCCCAGGCCATTTTGAACCGGGCCAAACGGGAGGCAAAGCATCTGGCCCAAACCCTCTAAACTTTCAGAAAGGACAGCCCATAGCGTCCGCGGCTCTGCCCTCGTCTGTGGGAAACTGCGCGTGCTTTGACTAAAATAAAATATAGAGAAGGAGCGATCACCATGAAACGAAGTACCTCTCCCCTGGCAAAACTCATCGCTTTGACCTGTGTACTTGCCCTGGTGCTGTCTCTGATCCCGGCTGCCTGGGCGGCGGGCAGCAATCGGGACAGCGGTTCCACCTCTCTGCCCAAGCTGTCCAAAGAGGAGATCACGCAGCTGCTCCGTGAGAATCCCAACACCATGCCCGACCAGGTCTTTGACGTGACCCCCTCTGTCACCGCCCCCTACTCCATTGGCCGGGTGAGCAGCCAGGCTCTTCAGCGGGCGGTGGACCGGCTCAACGCCCTGCGGCGCATTGCCGGACTTCCCTCCGTCACCCTGGACGCCAGTCTGTGCGAGAATGCCCAGTACGGTGCGGTGCTCACTGCCGCCAACGGCGGTCTGAGCCACAGTCCCAGCAAACCCGCCGATATGGACGAGAGCTTCTATAAGCAGGGTTACTCCGCCGCCTCGTCCAGCAACCTGTATGCCGGCGTCACCCTTGCCTTTGCCCCTGACGGCTTCATGGACGACAGCGACAGCTCCAACATCAGCCGGGTGGGCCACCGCCGCTGGCAGCTCAACCCCACTCTGGGCAAAGTGGGATTTGGCTATGCCCAGTCCTCCAGCGGGTACGGCCGCTATGTAACCGAGAAGGTCTTTGACCGCAGCGGCTCCGGGTGCGACTATGACTTTATCGCCTGGCCTGCTTCCGGCAACTTCCCCACCAACACTGGCGGTTTTGAGACAAATACCGCCTGGAGCGTCACTCTCAACCCCCAGAAGTATGCCATCCCCTCCCTGTCCCAGCTCACCATCACCCTGGTGCGGGAGAGCGACGGCAAGAGCTGGGTTCTGTCTGGGAACGAGAGCTATAACGCCGGTGCAGGCCGCTATCTCAATGTGAACACCGGCAACTACGGCGTAGCCAACTGCATCATTTTCCGCCCCGACAATATCGACCGGTATGAGGGCGTCTACACCGTCACCATTGACGGGTTGAAGAGCAAAAGCGGCTCTCCCGCCGCCTTCTCCTACCAGGTGGATTTCTTTGATCCGGATACCTATAACCAGCAGCCCGTCGAGCCGGAGGAGCCGGAAGAACCGGAAAAGCCCGTGGAACCGGAGTGCCCCTCCAACACTAACTTTGCCGACGTTCCCGCTGCCAGCTGGTTTGCCCCCTATGTGACTCTGGCCACCAAAGAGGGCCTGATGACCGGCACCGGAAGCAATACCTTCACCCCCAACGGAAATCTGACTCTGGGCCAGACCATGGTGCTGGCCTATCAGCTCCACAGCCAGGGTAAAGGCACGCTGCCCAAAGTCTCTGCCTCCTCTCCCTGGTACACCCCCTACTATCAGTACTGTGTAAACTACGGCATTGTTCTGCCCGGAGTCGGCTTGTCCCAGATGGACCGCAAAGCCACCCGCTACGAGATGGTGGCTCTGCTGGATCAGGCCGTTCCGGCCAGCCAGCTTCCTGCCATCAACGATATTCCCGACGGCTTTATCCCGGATGTGGATGAGGGCGACCCCTACGGCCCTCAGGTATACAAGTGGTACCGGGCCGGAGCTCTGTCCGGCGGCACCAACTACCGCTTTAACGGCAGCAGCAACATTACCCGTGCAGAAGTTTGTGTGATTCTGTGTCAGGTAGCCGGCCTGGTGGATCGGGTCACCATCAACGTCCCCCGTCAAGAGGTCACCAATGTGTCTTTGACTCTGGCGGCCACCTCCCTTCAGGTAGGAGAGAGCACCACAGGCAGTGCTGCGATCTACCCCAGCAACGCCGCAGACAAGACGCTCACCTGGTCCTCCAGCGATCCTTCCGTGGCCACCGTCACCCAGAACGGCCGCATTACCGCCCAGAGCGCGGGCACCGCGGTCATCACAGTCACCGCCAAAAACGGAGTAAAGGATTCTGCGGTTCTGACCGTGACCAAGCCTGTCTCCATCGATCCCCAGGCCATGGCCGAGGAGGTGGTACGTCTGGTCAATGCGGAGCGCGCCAAGGAGGGGCTGTCTCCTCTGAGCATCAGCGAAAAAGCCACCCAGGGCGCCCAGATTCGTGCCCAGGAGATTTTGACGCTCTTCGACCACACCCGCCCCGACGGCTCCAGCTTCTCCAGTATCTTTAAAGACATGGGCATCAGCTACTACACTGCCGGCGAGAACATTGCCATGGGATACCCCTCTCCCGAAGCTGTGGTGGCGGGCTGGATGAATTCTCCCGGCCATCGGGCCAATATCCTCAACGCCAATTTCAATGCGATCGGTGTGGGCTATGCCCCGGGGAACGCCTGGGTCCAGCTGTTTATCGGCTCCAACGAAAAAGAGGAAGGCAATACCGGATCGAACAGTGGGAACTCCTCCGGCAACGACCGATACTTTACCAAGGAGAGCTCACTGCCTGCCGACGGCTGCACCGACTACTACCGCCAGGACTGGGAGGGCGGCCAGTATATGGAGCTGAAGGTCACCGGGAAAAACACCGTTCAGTTCTCCGGCTGCGTGAAAGCTACTCCAGGTCTTTATAATTATGCTCTGCTATGGGTGGCAGGCGGCAAACAGGCCAATCGGGCCGAGATGCCTTTTACTTCTATGGTTCCCTTCCAAGGCACCGCTGTGGCAGATCTGAACGCCCTGGAACGGCTGTATGCCGAAGATCCCAATGCCAAATCCCATGTTTCTGCGATGATCTGCCAGAACTATACCCCCGGCGACAGCGCTTTTGGCGGCTTCACCTTCCGGGGTGTGGACATTTTCCTTGTGCTGGACGAATCGGGCAGCTGTCAATTAAAAGTGGAACATAACTGATTCTGAAACACCTCTTTTCTCCCATTTATTCCCTCCGGGGGCCGCAGCGCGGCCCCCGGTTTTTCTTGCCCACCTGCGGGAAGACTGGTATACTAAGAGAGAAATGTTACCCCTTCCGGGGAAGAAACGAGAGGATACCCACATGAAAAAACTGATGGTCCTGGACGGCAACTCCCTGGTCAACCGGGCCTTTTACGGGGTGAGCCAGAATCTCACCACCCGCTCCGGCCAGCCTACCAACGCCATCTTCGGCTTTTTAAATATCCTGGGCAAGCTGCTGGACGACAGCAACCCCGACGCCCTGTGCGTCACCTTTGACCGCAAGGCTCCCACCTTCCGCCACCTGGCCTATGACGGCTACAAGGCCACCCGGAAGGGGATGCCCGATGAGCTGGCCAGCCAGATGCCCATTTTGAAGGACGTGCTGTCCGCCATGAACATCCCCATCTACGAGATGGACGGCTGGGAGGCGGACGACCTGATGGGCACCATTGCCGCCAAGGACACCGCCTCCGGGTGGGACACCATCGTGGTCACCGGCGACAAGGACTCCCTCCAGCTGGTCACCGACCACACCACCGTCAAACTGGTGTCCACCCGCATGGGCCGCACCACCACCAAGGACATGACGCCCGACGCCTTCCGGGAGGAATACGGCTTTGATCCCATCCACATTATCGACCTCAAGGCCCTCATGGGGGACGCCAGCGACAACATTCCCGGCGTCAAGGGCGTGGGCGAGAAGACTGCTATGGCCCTGGTGGGCCGTTACGGCTCCATCGATGACCTGTACGCCGCCATGCCCACCCCGGAGATGGCCCCCGGCACCCCCGCCAAGCCGGGCGTCATCAAAAAGCTCCAGGAGGGGGAGGAGATGGCCCGCATGTCCTACGACCTGGCCACCATCCGGTGTAACGCCCCTCTGGACTTCGCCCCGGAACAGAACCTGCGCAAAGAGGTGGACAACAACCGCCTCTACCAGCTTTTCCTGGAGCTGGAGTTTGCCAAGCTCATCGACAAGTACCACCTCACCGCCCCCCAGGGGGAGGGCGCTCCCCAGGAGGGCAAGATAGCGGAGTGCACCTGCACCAGCGAGGTGGTCGCCGACGCCGCCCGGGCTCAGGAGCTGCTGGCGCTGTGGCGGCAGGCTGACCACGTGGCCGTGCTGGCTCTGCCCGGCCTGGACGCAGTCTGCGTCAGCTTTGAGCCCAGCCCCACCGAGGCCCACGGCGCTCTGCTCTTCGCCAATCGCCTGGAGAACTACAACCAGGTGCTCCAGGCCCTCTTTGCCGCCGACATCCAGAAGGTGGTCCACGGAGCCAAAGAGCTGGAGAAGGAGCTGATGGACCAGGGGATCGCCCCCCAGGGCATCCTCTTTGACACCGAGGTGGCCGCCTACCTTCTCTCCCCCACCGACGGCAGCTACGACCTGGAGAAGTTGGGTCTCACCTACTACAACCAGGAGTTTGCCAAGGCCAAGGAGTATCTCACCCCCGGTGCGTTTGACTCCCTCTTTGCCTTTGAGGAGGCCCGCTCCGCCGGGGCGGACCCCTACGCCGGGGTGGAGGACCGGGAGGGAGCCGCCACCCAGGTCAGCGGCCCCATGGGTGCATTTTTGAGTCACTGCGCCCTCATCGACGCGCTCTATGAAACGCTGTCCCAGCGTCTGGAGGAACTGAAGCTCACCCAGCTCTATGAGGAGATCGAGCTGCCCCTGTGCCCCGTGCTGGCCGAGATGGAGCGCTCTGGCGTGTTGGTGGACCGGAAGGCTCTGGCTGCCTTCGGCGAAGCTCTGGCTCAGGGCATTGAGAAGGACCAGGCCCTCATCTATGAGCTGGCCGGAGAGGAGTTCAACATCAACTCCACCCAGCAGCTGGGAAAAATTCTCTTTGACAAGCTGGGCCTGCCTCCGGTGAAGAAGACAAAAACCGGCTACTCCACCAACGCCGAGGTGCTGGAGAAACTGCGGGGCAAGCACCCCATCATCGAGGCCATTCTGGACTACCGCCAGCTCACCAAGCTGAAATCCACCTATGCCGACGGTCTGGGCAAAGTCATCGCCCCCGACGGGCGCATCCACACCTGCTTCCAGAACACCGTCACCGCCACCGGGCGGCTCTCCTCCACCGAGCCCAACCTCCAGAACATCCCCATCCGCACCCAGTTGGGCGCCCAGCTCCGGGAGATGTTTGTGGCCGCCCCGGGCAAGGTGCTGGTGGACGCGGACTACTCCCAGATCGAGCTGCGCCTGCTGGCCCACATGGCCGGAGATCAGGCCATGATCGAGGGCTTCCACAGCGGAGCGGACATCCACACCATTACCGCCTCCCAGGTCTTTGGCGTGACACCTGACCAGGTCACGCCCCAGATGCGCCGCAGCGCCAAGGCGGTAAACTTCGGCATCGTTTACGGTATCTCCCCCTTCTCCCTGAGCCAGGACATTGGCGTTTCCGTGCAGCAGGCCAAGGAGTATATGGATAAGTACTTTGCCCACTATTCCGGCGTGCGGGCCTATATGGACGGCGTGGTGGAGCAGGGCAAGCAGGACGGCTATGTGTCCACCCTGTTTGGTCGCCGCCGCTGGCTACCGGAGCTGAAGTCCTCCAACTTCAATACCCGCTCCTTCGGAGAGCGGGTGGCGCTGAACATGCCCATCCAGGGAACTGCCGCCGACATCATCAAGCTGGCTATGATCCGGGTGCGGGACCGCCTGCTCCGGGAGGGGCTGGAGGGCCGTCTGGTACTCCAGGTCCACGACGAACTGATCGTGGAGTGCCCCGAGGCTGAGGCTGAGACGGTGTGTAAGCTAGTCAAGGAGGAGATGGAGGGCGTATGCCAGTTGTCTGTCCCTCTGCTGGCTGAGACTCACGCCGGGACTACCTGGGCCTCCGCCCACTAACTTTTCTTGAAAGAAAAGTCAGCAAAAGAACTTTCTGCAAAACTCCGTTTTGCTTCTGCCCCCGCCTGGGAGCAGGATTTTGTCGAAAGCTGTCCTCCGCCATCTCATCTTCCAGTTTATTTCCCCCGGTTTTTCTTGCATTTTGTCGAGGCGTGACTTAAAATGAAAGCACAAGGGGAATGTCCCGTCGGTTGCGGCTGTGCGGGAGATCACTCCAGACTCAGAAGCGAAACGCAGTTTCGCACAACGTTCTTTGCCAAGCTTTCTTACAAGAAAGCGGCAAGGAAGCGGAAAGAAAAGGAGGGCATGTATGAACTGGCTGAGATGGTTACTGGACCGGGCGGACGAGTATGCCGCCGAGAGCACCTGGCGTGACTTCGCCCTGGTGAAGATCTGCCTTTGTGCCGTAGGAATTTTGCTGGGCCTTCTGGTCCCCTCCCGGCACAAGCCCAAAGTGGCCATTCTGGCCGGGATCGCCTTTGTGGCCACCTACATCCCCCTGATGGCCGACTTCCTCCCCTACCTGCTGGAGTCCAAAGAAGAATACTAAGCACAAAGCGCCCGTCCTTGTGGACGGGCGCTTTTCAGTTTCCAGTGAGCAGTCCCCGCAGTTCTCCCAGCAGCTCCAGGGACTTGAATTTCAGCACATACCCTTCATTCTCCCGGGTCATCAGCCCGGCTTGATCCTCCGTAAAGAGTCCCGCCGCCGTGGCCTCCTCTACGCTCTCGGTAGCCGCTCCCAGACACAGGGGCGGAAAGGCTACGCACCACCAGTTCTGACCCTCTCCCTCTCCAATCACTACCCGCAGTGCCGTATACTCTCCTGCAGGCAGGGCAAAGTTTTCATATTCCTTGGTGGGGAACCAGCACTCCTCCAGCTGAGCAGTAACGGGATAGTCCTTGCCTGCCTCGTCCACCACCTGCTGCCCAGCCGCGGCCAACTCGTCCAGGTTGTCCTCCAAAATCTCTCGTGCCTGCTCCAGGGTAGCATCTTCCGGATAGAGATCCTCGGCTTGCTCCAGCACCCTGTCCCGCACGGCCAGCTTCAGCTCCTGGTCGGCCTGGCTGTCGGAGTTGGCCAGCACATGCAGGCGGATCACCTGCCCAGCCAGCTCTGCCTGCTCCTGCCCGGCCCAGGCGCTCCACAACAGCGCCGCCAGCACGCCGCACAACAGGGCCACTTCCCACCGCTTCAGCTTCCGATCCATAAAAAACACCGTCCATCCTATGTAGTACATAGTAGGATGGACGGCTTTTTTCCATTTTAAACACTCCGGCACAAAAAAGTATCCCGGTATCCCTCTTGCAGGGCTGCCTGAGCCTCTCGGGCCGCCGCCTCGCTGTCAAACAAGCCAAAGGCTGTTGGGCCGGTGCCGCTCATGTTGGCGCCCAGGGCTCCCTTCTGGATAAGCACATGCTTGATCTCCGCCACCCGGGCCTGATAGCGCTCGGGAAGCACATCTTCAAACACGTTGTACATCCGCCGGGCCACCTCCTCCAGGCTGCCCGCCTTCAGCGCCTCCAGCATGCCGGCCGTGTCGGGACGGCAGCGGATCTTACAGCTGTCAATGCGGGCAAACAGCTCGGGGGTAGAGATGGGAAAATCCGGCTTGCAGGCCACCACCCAGCAGGGCGGCAGGGCGGGCAGCGAGGTGAGCACCTCGCCTCGTCCCTCGGCCAGGGCGGTACCTCCCAGCACACAATAGGGCACGTCGGAACCTACCTTCTCCCCCACTTTGGCCAACTCTGTGGGAGTAAAGGGGCTGCCTGCCAACTCATTGAGTGCCCGCAGCACCGCGGCCGCGTCGCTGCTGCCTCCTGCCATACCGGCACAGACCGGGATACGCTTTTGAATCTCAATATCCAGGTGTTCCGGCTCCCGGCCCAAGGCCTCCCAAAATCGCAGGGCGGCGGCAGCGGCCAGGTTTTTGTCTCCCGTGGGCAGGAAACGCAGATTGGTCTTTACCCGCAGCCCCTGTCCTTCATTGGGCGTGAGGGTGAGGGTGTCGTGGAGGGTGACTGACTGCATCACCATGCACAGATCGTGATAGCCGTCCTCCCGCTTTCCCAGCACATCCAGGGTCAAATTCAGCTTTGCCCAGGCCCGCGTCTTCATGCACGGCGCCCCCTTTCTCTCAGTCCCGGATCCTCCGGGCCTCCAGGTAAAACCGTTTATCCTGCGCCCGACCCATGGAGAAGGTCTTGCGGGGCAGCACCCCGTCGTGGATCACGGTGGGGAACAGCTCCTCCTTGCCCATGGCGGGCAGCAAAAAGGCAATGGTATCCTTCCGCCGGGCCAGATCCCGGGCCACCTGGGCGCCGTGGATGTAGTCCACCCGGCCGGGATTATTTTGCAGATAATCATCCAGGAAACGCTGAAGGGTCCCCACCGGAAGCTGAGCCTTGGGGTTGGGAACCGTCACGGTCCCCTGGCAGTCTCCCCAGACATAGGGCAGCACGTGGCCCTCTCCCTCCCCGTGGATAAGTCCGGGGTAATATGCCTCCATAGCCTCCAGCAGCTGCTGCGGCTCCACCCCGAACACCACCCGGTGGATGGGTTCAAATTCCAGAGCACTATCATGGAGGTTGTTGAGCTCCACCAGGGCAAACCGGGCGGGCAGCGTATCCCAATGCTGCGGCGGCGTGAGCCGCTTTTGCCGCTCATAGCACTCCTTGGCGGTGGCCAGGGAGTGATTTCCGTCCCCTACTGCAAACAGCAGCACGGGCAGGTTTTCCTTCAAATGGTACCGCGCCCGGAAGGCTTCCGGATCGGCCAGAGCGGTGAGAGCCTTGGCCACCTGCTCCTTCTGCTGCTGGGTCAGCTCCCAGCCCCGCAGGCGGCCGCCGCCCTCCATGAGGTCAAAGTCATAAAGGAGGGTCATATCCTCCGTCTGATCGGCCAGAGGCTCGATGACCGTCTTGTCCGGATCGTCGGCCAGCAGCATCACATGGGGCAGCTCGATGGGGGCGTTTTTCCGCACCGCCACTCGGGGCGGGATGCGGGAGAGGACGGTGCCCTCGGTGGCTCGCACCAGACTCTCAACTCCAGGCTCGTAGTCGTACTGCTCCAGATCCACCATGCCCATCAGGCCCCGGCGCACCTTTCCGCCCTCCAGAATGCGCTCCACATAGAACAGGGCGTCGGGGTGGCAGACAAAGCGGCCCTCCCGGAGGTAGCGGCTCATGGTGTTGTTGATCTCCATGATGTCGGTCTCCACATTGGGACCCTCCAGGCAGCTCTCCGGCAGAATGAGCCGCAGAGCAGAGGGGGCGCGGCTCACATACTCTGCTACCCGCTGCCAGTATTCCGGCTGAGAGGTATACTGGTCGCAGGCCACCACGCTCCACTTGGAGTATTCACAGTCCTTGGGCAGCAGAATGTCCGCGGGACGGAAGGGCAGGGATTCAAACGCGTTCATGATTTTCACCTATGTTTCCAAAATTGGGTCAAAGGGCCTTGCGGATGCCCTCCAGCAGCTCTCCAAACTCCTCAAAGGCAGGCAGCTCGGGGTGGTCAGCCTTGATTTTGTCGGTGCTCTTGAAGAGGAAGCCCGCCTTGCTGGCCTGGATCATACCCAGGTCGTTGTAGCTGTCTCCGGCGGCGATGGTCTCATAGCCCATGGACTGCAGGGCCTTCACCGTGGTGAGCTTGGACTGCTCGCAGCGCATCTTGAAGCCGGTGATCTCCCCGTCAGAAGCCACCTCCAGGCTGTTGCAGAAGATGGTGGGCCAGCCCAGCTTCTTCATCAAGGGCTGGGCAAACTCCTCAAAGGTGTCGCTGAGGATGACCACCTGGGTCATGGTGCGCAGCTCATCCAAAAACTCCTTAGCCCCGGGCAGGGGGTCGATCTTGGCGATGGTGGCCTGGATCTCCTTCAGACCCAGTCCGTGCTCCTTCAGGATGCCCAGACGCCAGCGCATGAGCTTATCATAGTCGGGCTCATCCCGGGTGGTGCGCTTAAGCTCAGGGATGCCGCTCTCTTCCGCAAAGGCGATCCAGATCTCGGGGACCAGAACGCCCTCCATATCCAAACATACGATATTCATGATCTTATTCCTCCATGCCGCTTCTCAGTTCGTCCGGCTTATTCTTCTCCCTGCTTACGGCGCAGGTTCTGCAAAAAGTTATCCATACGGCTGACCGCCTCGGCGATGTCCTTCATGGAAGCGGCGTAGCAGGCCCGCACAAAGCCCTCGCCGCCCGGGCCAAAGGCAGTGCCGGGAATGACGGCCACCTTCTCCTCCATGAGGAAGCGCTCGCAGAACTCCTCCGAGGTCAGGCCACTGGACTTAATGCAGGGGAATACGTAAAAGGCGCCCTTGGGCTCAAAGCAGGTAAGGCCGATGCGGTTGAGGTTTTCCACCAGGTAGCGGCGGCGGCTGTCGTACTCCTCCCGCATATGTTCAATGTCCTTGTCGCCGTTGCGCATGGCCTCGATGGCGGCATACTGGCTGGTAGTGGGCGCAGACATGATGCCAAACTGGTGCAGCTTGGTCATAGCGGCGATCACCGGCTGGGGAGCGCACACATAGCCCATGCGCCAGCCCGTCATGGCGTGGCTCTTGGAAAAGCCGTTGACCACCACGGTACGCTCATACATATCGGTAAGGTTGGCCATGGACACGTGGCGCTGGCCGTAGGTAAGCTCGGCGTAAATTTCGTCAGAGATCACCATGATATCGGTGCCCCGCAGCACCTCGGCAATGGCCTCCAGGTCGGGACGGCTCATGATGCCGCCGGTGGGGTTGGAGGGGAAGGGCAGCACCAGCACCTTGGTTTTGGGGGTGATGGCGGCCTTGAGCTGCTCGGGGGTGAGGCGGAACTGGTCCTCCGCCTTCAGCTCCACATAGACCGGCACGCCGCCCGCCATCTCGGTAAGAGGCCCATAGCACACAAAGGAGGGCACGGGCACGATGACCTCGTCACCGGGGTTCAGCAGGCAGCGCAGGGCCAGGTCGATGGCCTCGCTGCCGCCCACGGTGACCAGGATCTGCTTGGCGTAGTCGTAGTTAAGATCAAAGCGGCGGCGCAGGTAGTTGGAAATCTCCCGCCGCAGCTCCAGCATGCCGGCGTTGGAGGTGTACTTGGTGTGGCCCCGCTCCAGGGAGTAGATACCCGCGTCCCGGATGTGCCAGGGGGTAACAAAGTCGGGCTCGCCGATGCCCAGGGAGATGGCATCAGTCATCTCCTCCAGGATGTCGAAAAACTTACGGATGCCCGAGGGCTTGATATTCTGGATGCGCTGAGAAATGATCTGGTCGTAATTCATGAAAACACAAACTCCCTCTCCTGGGGCTCCGGACGGCGGAATACCAGGTGTTTTTCCTTATATTTCTTCAAAATGAAGTGGGTGGCCGTGCCGGTGACTCCCTCCAGAGGAGCCAGACGCTCGCCCACAAACTGGGCTACCTCCCGCAGGGTGCGGCCGGAGATAATGACCGTCAGGTCAAACGAACCGCTCATCAGGTACATGCTCTCTACCTCGTCGTACTGGTAGATGCGCTCCGCGATGCGGTCAAAACCGTCGATGCTCTGGGGGACGACCTTCACCTCGATGAGAGCGGTGACATTCTCCCGCTTCACCCGGTCCCAGTCAATAATGGCCTGATAGCCCAGAATGGTCCCGTCCTGCTCCAGGCGTGCCATCTCCGCCTTCACCTGTTCCTCGGTCATGCCCGCCTGTGCGGCCAACTGTGCTGCGGACTGGGTGCAGTCCTGCTCCAGCAGCTCCAGCAGTGTGTTCATAGGATACGTCCTCCTTTTTCGCCAATATCAAATTGGTGTGTTCTGAATATTATAGCGCATTTTGACTGTATGCGCAATGCTGGCTCTGTTCTTTCCGCACAAAAAAGACGCCCGCCAGCGGCGGACGTCTTTTGCTTATGCTCAATTGTGTTACGCAGCCACAGAGCGGTCCTTCTTGGCACTCAGATACTGATACACGCAAACACTGCCGACCAGAACCAGGCCTGCGATATCGCTGACGGTACCGGGGATCATCATGCACAGACCACCCACGATCATAAACAGACGGAAGAGAGGGTTAATCTTCTTATAGAGGAAGCCGTTGAGAGCGGCAGCCACACCGAAGATACCCAACAGAGAGGTGACGCAGATCTGGATGATCTGAACCACCATCATAACGGTGGAAGTGCCCTTGCTGAACTCAAAGAGCATCACAGGGCTGAAGGCGAAGATGTAGGGGACGATGAAGGCCGCGATGGCAAGGCGGGTGGCATTGAGGGCGGTCTTCATAGGGGGCGCCTTGGCGATGGCGGAGCCGGCATAGGCGGCCAGGGCCACGGGCGGAGTGATGTCGGCCACGATGCCGAAGTAGAACACGAAAAAGTGGGCAGCCACCTTGGGAATGCCGATGGCGGGGCTCATCAGGATGGGGGCACAGGTGGAAGCCATGATGCAGTAGTTAGCGGTGGTAGGCACGCCCATGCCCAGCACGATGCAGCACAGCATGGTGAGGAACAGAGCGATGATAGCCTTGCCGCCGGAGACAGCCACGATGGCGGTGATGAGCTTGGAAGCCAGACCGGTGGAGGTGATGCAGCCGGCCACGATACCAGCCATAGCGCAGGCCACAGCCACGGTGATGGTGCCCTTGCCGCCGGCCTCCAGGGCATCGATGAACTTGGTCACAGTGATGCGGTCATCCTTGTTGAAGAGGCTGACCACGATGGTAATACCAATGGCCACGGCGGCGCAGAACTGCATGGTCTTCAGGTCCAGGGAGACCATGACTACCAGCACCACCAGGGGCAGTAGCAGATAGATCTTTTTGATGAGCTTCCCCATCTTAGGAAGCTGATCCTTAGGGATACCCTTCAGGCCCAGCTTCTTGGCTTCCAGATGGACGGCAATATAGATGCCGGTGAAGTAGAGGATAGCGGGCAGGATGGCCTTCGCGGCCACCTGTGCGTAGGGGATTCCCATGAATTCGGCCATCAGGAAGGCAGCAGCGCCCATGATGGGGGGCATGATCTGACCGCCGGTAGAGGCAGATGCCTCAACGGCGCCGGCAAACTGAGGCTTATAGCCCGTCTTCTTCATCATGGGGATGGTGACAGAACCGGTGGTCACGGTGTTGCCCACGGAGGAGCCGGACACCATGCCGCACAGGGCGGAGGAGATAACAGCCACCTTGGCGGGACCGCCGGAGGTGGAACCGGCCACGGAATTCGCCAGATCAATGAAGAAGCTGGAAATTCCGGTGCGCTCCAGGAACGCGCCGAAGATGATGAATACCACGATATACTGGGCACACACCTTGATGGGGGTACCCATGATGCCGTTGGTGGTGTAGAACAGGTCGTAAATCACCTTGCCGAAACGGACATTGGCGAAGGTATAGATGAGCAGTGCACCCACCACACACAGGATGGGGATGCCCACGCAGCGCCGGCACAGCTCAGCAAAAGCCAAGATGCCGATGATGGCGATGGCCACCATGATGGGCTGTTTGGTGATGTTGCTGGCCAGCTTCAGGATCTCCTTTGCGTTGAATGCAAAGTAGAAGAAGGAGCCAGCGCCCAGCACCATAATGATGATGTCGTACCAAGGCATGTAGTTGACCCGAACCATCCCCTTCTTGATGGGATAATTGAGGTAACCGATGACCAGAATTAGTCCCAGGAACATAGTCAGACGAACTTCCAGCAGGCCGCTGACAAACAGGGTCACATAGATGCAGTAGACGGAAAAGAGAGCCATGATCGCCCGCACAACCTGCTTGGGCGCTCCTTCCCACACACGGACATTGGACTCTCGGTCATATTTTTTCATGACCTCATCGACTGCTGCGGCAACGTCTTCCGGTGATTCTTCCGGTGCGTTCACCTTTTTTTCCCTTTCTTTTTCGTTGTAGTCCATACCACAAAATCCTTTCTCCGTTCTCCTTTACGGTTCCGCGACTGCCTGCGGAACACACGCGCCCGCATGCCCTTTAGGGAATGCGGGCGCTTCTGCTTCGCAAGTTGATCCCGCAATTCACAGCGGGCTGCGGCGGACAAGTCCGCCGCAGCCCATGGAATGACTGTCAGCAGGGAATGGATTTACTTTCCGGGAACGGTAATTCCCTCGTCAGCAAAGAAGGCAACCGCACCGGGATGATAGGGAACGGCGGTGTTGGAAGCGGCGAACTCCAGATCCAGCTCCGCGCCCTTCTGGTGGGACTGAGTCAGGCTTTCGATGTTCTTGTACACGCCGAACAGGAAGTTGTACACGTCCTCATCAGACACGTCGTTGCGGGCGATCACGGTGGCGACCACGGCCACGGTGGTGGCGTCGGCGTCCATGTCGTAGGTGTCAGCAGAAATCACGTTCTTGCTGTAGTAAGGAGAGGTCTCCAGCAGCTTGTCGATGTGCTCGTCGTCCAGGCTAACCAGATACACGTCCTTGGTGGTGGCCAGGGAGGTGATGGCGGTGGTGGGAGCACCGGCGACCACGAATGCGGCGTCGATCTTGCCGTCCTTCAGGGAGTCAGCGCTGGTGCCGAAGTCCTCGTAGGTGGCCTCGATGTCATCCTCGGTCAGGTCATAAGCGCCCAGCACGTCCACAGCGTTGAAGTACACGCCGGAGTTGGGAGCGCCGATGGACACGCGCTTACCAGCCAGGTCAGCTACGGTCTTGATGTTGGGGTCCAGGGTGACGATCTGCACCTGCTCCATATAGACGGAGGCTACGGTGGAGAAGTCGGAGTAGGCACCCAGATCCTTAAAGGTGCGGGTGCCTTCATAGGCATAAGCCATAACGTCGGACTGCACGAAGCCCAGCTGAGCGTCGCCGTCCTGCATGGCCTGAATGTTGGCCGCGGAACCATTAGAAGTGATAGCGGTCACCTGGGTGCTGGTAGCCTCGCCCACCTTCTGGGCCAGGATGCTGCCGAAGCCGTAGTAAGTACCCTGATCGCCGCCGGTGGTGAAGTTCAGGCTGGTGCCGCCGTCCTTGCCGCCCTTAACGGTCTCAGCAACGGTGTTGGATCCAGAACCAGAGTCGGAACCAGAACTGGTACCGCCGGAAGTGGTGCAGGCCGTGAGGGACAGGCTGGCAGTAAGAGCCAGAGCCAGAACCAGAGCAAGTTTCTTTTTCATGTAGATTCCTCCAATTCAATGATTGATTTGCAGGGACAATACTTGCAGGCTTATTATAGTATATTTGTTGAAAAAACGCAATAACGTTTTTTAACGTTTTGTGAGCTACGTCAAAAATTTTATCATTTTTCCCTATTTCTGTATTTTTTCATAACATTTTCGAATGTTCTTTATGACATTTTAACATCGCCTTTTTGACTAAGGACGCCATCCGTCCATGGCCTGTTCCAGCTTTGCCAGGGCCCGTTTTTCGATACGGGACACATAGGACCGGCTGATACCGCACCGGGCAGCCACCTCCCGTTGCGTCCGTGGAGGCTGGTCATCCAGTCCGTAGCGCAGGGTGATGATGGCCCGCTCCCGGGGGTTGAGGCACTCCCCCACACACTGCCGCACTCGCCTGCACGCATCCCGGGTATCCAGATCCTCGAGCATGTTGTCATCCACAGCAATGACATCCATCAAGGACAGGGAATTGCCGTCCCCGCCGTTTTCCATGGTGTCGGACAAGGAGACCTCCCCCTGGAGTTTCTTCTGCGCCCGGAAGTGCATGAGGATCTCATTTGCTATCCTCTCCTGACAGACTCTTTGAATCGCCGCCATCCCAGTCGTCTGTTGGTTCTGGGTACTCGCAGTCCCCATCGTCGTTGAACAGATAGATGTGGGCGTTTTCTCCATCCCAGACGATCCGCTTCACAAAGGTGCGGATCGCTGCCCGCTTCTGCTCCACACTGTAATCGACGAGGTTCTCCCCAAAGGTGGAAAGGAGCTGCTGGATGATATCAAACTCAAGATCGGACAGTTGATGCTTCTGGGTGATGGACTCCAATTCCTGCAGCCGCTTTTTGAGGAACTCGATCTCTCCATGCAGTTCATCCACCTGTTGGATGATATACTGCTCCGTATTGCTTCCTGCGGCTTTGGAGAGGGACAGAACCAGCGCCTTGATACCGCTCTCCTTCTCCTCGATCTGCGACTTGATCTTGGCGATCTGGGCATCACAGCCCTCCCGATTGCCCTGTATGATCTTCTTGGTCATGGTGATCTGCCGGGCCATCTCCTCGCTGTTTTTGCCCAGCTTCATCAGAAAGTCTACCACCTTTGAGTCCAGCGTATTGCCGTTTGCATTTTTCATATCGCACACATGGCCACGGCTGCGCTCTTTCATGGCACACATATAGGTGTAAATAGGTTCCCCGGATGCATTCGTGCGGCTGGTCAGTTTGGGCCGCATATAATCGCCGCAGCGGCCGCAGACCAGCAACCCAGAGAGCAGGGCCACATTGCTCCTGGGCTTGCGATAGCTCTTGGATTTATTGAGCTCCAACAGCTTTTGAACGCTGATCCACATAGCGCCGGGGATCACGCCCTCATGTTTGCCCACCGACACGATCCATTCCTCCATCGGCTTTTCCTGGTGGGCCTTGCCAGGCTGCTGCAAAGTACGGTTATAGGCCATGATACCATGCCTGCCGTCAAAATCAGAACGGTCCGAAAACAGTTCCACGCCCTTTTCCGTCAGGTATTCATACGCAGCTTCATCCGCAATCATATAGACGGGGTTGGTCAAAATACCCCGGATGGCAAAGCGGGTAAATGCTTTGCCCCGTTTTGTCCGGTATTTGCCTTGCAGCAGAAAGGCATCTGTTTGGGTCAGGGACTGTGTTTCCAGAAACTTGTCAAAAATCCGCTTGACCAGGTCAATCTCGTCCGGAATGATTTTCAACTTGCACGCCTTCCGTGTCTTTCCATCCACCGTCACACTGGTGATGCTCTCGGATTCATACCCGGTGGGAGTAGTCCCGCCCAGCCAGCGCCCGGTTTTGGCCAACTCGTGCATGTTGTCCCGGATGCGCTCTGCAATGGTTTCTCGCTCCAGCTGGGAAAAGACCGAGGCAATGTACATCATGGCCCGTCCCATTGGGGAAGATGTATCAAACTGTTCCCGGATGGAGATAAAATCAATTTTTCGTTTGCCAAGGTCCTCGATCAGCTTGGCAAAGTCCCCAATGTTACGGCTGATGCGGTCAAGGCGGTAGACCACGATGGCTGCAAAGGGAGTCTCCTGAGAGTCTTTCATCATCTTTTTGAATTGGGGGCGCTCCAGATTGCCGCCTGAAAAGCCCTCGTCCTCGTACACTAGGGCGGCATCTGCCTCCTCCTGACTGTAATGGGCGGTGATATACTGGCGGCACAATTCAATCTGGTTTTCGATACTCTCGCCCTTGCCGGTAAACTTGGATTTCCGGGAGTAGATAACATATCGTTTGGTCGACCGGTCTTTCATCCTTCACTTCCCCTTTAGTGTAATATTACTGTTTCTATTATAACATAGATTATACAGGCCGCAAGGCAAGGAAGCTCTTTCAGTAAACTTTATAATACCGATACTGGTATACATGGGCATGGTAAATGTTCATACCTGTCGTGCGCTCTACAGAGTCATGGCGACATATGCTTATAATGTGTCAGATCTATTTACCACAGAAACCAAACAGCGAGGCCCGAAGTGATCTGCTCCGCTCTTGGTTGCTCGCATGCACTTAATTGTTCCAATAGCGGTATAAAACAATCGTTTTAGATGTAAAATCCTTTAAAATCAATTTGAAAAATTCAAAAAATGTATTGACGCAGAATGTAAAAAGGATTACAATACGTAGTGTAAAAGTCTCTCTTCCGTCGTATCCTAGCCATTTTGGCAGGCAATGCGTCAGTCTCTTTCTCTTCCCATGGAAGTCGTCTCTCTTTCGTCTCACTCCTAGAACGGTCGTATCCATCGAGTGAGAATCATCTATTGTAAGTGTAACATAGACAAAATGTTTGGGTATTTGCCGAATATGGCGAATACCCTTTTTTGTTAAAAATTTAGGGCACCGATGTATTTAGAGCATACACCGGTGCCCTTTTTGCATATGTGGCATTTCTCACACCACTTTCTTGGTTTCTTCAAATGCAATTTTTTGGGCCCCTATGGCACTGGAGGGCGGAAAAACCGTGCCGACCTCAGTAGCCAGTCGCTTAATACGAACCTCCCGGCCCTATATTGCCACCCCCATAAGGAGCAACACCATGAGCATTTGGAGCAAAACAGAGAGTGCCGCCTTCCGCGAAAAACATATGCCGAATATGCCGGCCCTACAGCCGCACCACAATTTCCCCCACGCAGATATAAAGACGTATTTCGATCTACTTTTCGGCAGCGACTGTCCGGAGTACAAAGGCTTGGTCCCCATTGTGATCCGCTGCGGGGATGGGACTTTTAAGCTGATAAAAGCTGTGCCTGCTGATCAACTGGGCAGTTGGGCTGAGAAGATGCATATATCAACACGGTGCGACTATTATTTTGGTCGTGCGCAGCAGTACAAGCCTGGTCCTTGGGGAACGGAGAATGCACTGTCCTACAACTTTATCGCCGTCGATATTGATGCGCATGATGGTCACTCTCCTGCAGATGGCAGGCAGATCATGTACAAACTGTGCTACTGGCTGGAAGATTCAGGATATCCAATCCCCAATATCGCTGAATATACCGGACGGGGCATCCATCTGGTGTGGTGCATCCAGCAGGTATCTGCCAAACTGGATTGGATGGTGCGAGAGGTATCCCGTCATTACGCGCAGATGATCCAGAGCCTGCTACAAAATATTGGGATTCTCGGGTACCAAGTGGACATGGGCTACAGCAGCAATGTAGCTGGGCTGACACGCATACCTGGTACATATAACACAGCGGCCGGAACCTATGGTAGTTACGTAATGCTGCACCGGCAACGGATGGACCTCCCCAGGGCATATGATTCAATTCCTCTCCCCCCTCGCTACAAAGGGAGCAGCTCTAACCGCTGGACCACCATTGGACTGCGTCGTTTGGATGCGCTGATGCGCCTACATGAGCTACGGCCCATTGATGTGGGACAGCGCGACCTATATCTCTGGCACACCTTTTGCGCAGCTCAGATGGCCGGTTTGTCCAACAACGAGGCGATGGCATATGTTCAGACCGTTAACCGCAGCCTTGCGCATCCTCTGGGGGAGCGCGAGGTGGAACGTAGTCTGTCCACATCCAACCGCAAGCGGTACCACCCGAGCAACCAGCGTCTGATTGATAATCTTGCCATCACCCCCGAAATGCAGGCTGCAATCGGCCTGTCTGTCGCTGCGCCTCGCGACACCAATCGGGCCCGGAAAGCGCGTAACGCCGAAAAAAAGCGTCAACGCAACCGTGCGATTATGGAGGGGCATCTCAGAGGGATGTCCACTGCCGCAATAGCACGGGCGGTCGGTCATGCCTATAACACGATCTGTAAGGTCATTACAGAGTATGCCCATAAGTTGTCAGAGCTGTTTACCGCACATGAGTTGTGGGATATATACCTGTCTCGACTGGTACGATCTTCCACTAGCCATATTCGCGGTAAAAATACGATTTCAAAAGACGAAGCGCGTAATATTATACTCCTAGAGCAGGAGGTTCCTGTTCAAACGGCTCTTTCTTACCGACAAACTCCCCCTTCCCCACCTGGATCCGATTTTCTATCCAGGCGGAGCAAAGCAAGAAACGGACCTTGCCGCCCCGTCCCTGGCCTGAGTGCTGTTAAAAGTCACGCTGCAGAGCTGCTGGAGAACCTGGATACCTTGGATTTTCTCTTTGAGGTCCTGTGCAAACGGAATCTGTGGATCTACTCTCCGGCCTTTTTGGGGTGTCTCTACCATTATCAGGATTACAAACAGAAGAGAAATTGAAGCAGTGTTCGAACTGCCTGATAAGATCTGATACTCCTTTAAGATTAAGTTGGGGGCATACCAGCTCTATGCTGCACGGAGAATCTTCTGGATATCCTGCGTCAGTTTCAGACCAACCCAAAGGGGAAGCTATGCTCCATCTTTATGCGTTCTCTGCGGCCTACACCCACCGCAAAATACATGAGGTCGAGCATGAGAATGTGGGTGTGGAGAGCGCCCACAAGGCCGAGCTTCTGGCAGAGGCCGGAGTGCATAAGGCCACCCGCTACACCAAGCGGCGTATCCGGGAGCACCCGGCCCGGCAGGTGGAGAAATGGGAACACAAGACCATGAAGGCCAATGCCAACCTCCACTATCAGCAGATGGCGCAGGAGCACCCGGAGCTTCAAAGCAGCTTTCTTTCCCGCATGGCCCAGAAATGGAAAATCAAGCGGGAATACGCCAAGCAGGCCCGGGAGGCTGCAAGACAGGGGGCCAAGGCGGCGGGAGCGGCGGCCACTACCACCGAAAAGGCGGCGGCCTATGCCACCCGGTTTGTGCGCCGTCATAAAAGCGGAGTAATCATCATTCTGCTGTTGTTCTGTCTGTTGTTGATTTTGAACTCCGTCTTTTCCGCCCTCCCTTCGCTGGGTATTGGCATGATGAACGCCGTGGTCGGCACCTCCTACACCGCCGAGGACGAGGATATTTTAGGGGCCAACGAGGACTATACGGCTCTTGAAAACGAGCTCCGGCAGAAAATCGCCCACATTGAGAGCACCCATCCCGGCTATGACGATTACCGCTATCAGGTGGACGAGCTGGGCCACAACCCCTATGAGCTGACCTCCTACCTGATTGCCAAGCTCCGCACCTATACCCGTGAAAATGTGCAGGGTGAGCTCCGGGCCTTGTTTGAGGCGCAGTACAAGCTGACGCTGACCGAGGAAGTGGAGATACGCTACCGCACCGAAACGGACACATGGACGGACGAGGACGGAACCACCCATACGGATACCTACGAGGTGCCGTATGAGTATTACATTCTCCATGTGCAGCTCCAGAACAAGACCCTGCCCGTGGTGGTTAACTCCCTGCTGGATGCCGAGCAGAAAGAAATCTACGACATTACCTTGGAGCTCAAAGGCAACAAGCCCTATCTGTGGGATGACATTTACACGGGCGGCGGTGGCAGCTATGACCCCGGAAGTGATTACACCGTACCGGGCGAAGCTCTTTCTGACCCTGCCTTTGCGGCCCTTATCACGGAGGCGGAAAAGTACCTGGGCTGGCCCTATGTATGGGGCGGCTCCAGCCCCTCCACCTCCTTCGACTGTTCCGGCTTTGTCTGCTGGGTCTATACGGCCAGCGGCGTCCACAACCTGCCCCGCACCACGGCAACAGGAATTTTCAATCAATGCGCCTATGTATCGCCCGCTGACGCAAGGCCCGGAGATCTGATTTTCTTTACGAAAACCTATGACTGCGACGGCCCTGTTTCCCATGTGGGTATCTATGTGGGAGACGGTATGATGATCCACGCAGGCGACCCCATCAAATACGCCAGTATCACTACGAACTACTGGCAGGAGCACTTTTACGCCTTTGGGCGTTTGAACTGATTTTCCGAAAGGAGCGACGATAGGGCAAAGCAAAAAACAACACGTCAAAAAGTATAAAGGAATTGCCGACATCATCAATTTTCCACAGCTTTTAACACATTTCAGGAAATGCTATCAGTGTTAATGTAAAATTATGACGCAAAATGGTGCCCATCATCTCATATGCCAGCATTTCTCTGCGACATCCACTTTTCAGGTATTAAAAAATAGTATAGCCACCATCCACAGCCAAAGCCGCGCCGTGAATAAAGCTCGCTTCATCGCTGGCCAGGAACGCAACCGCCTGGGCGACCTCTTCCGGTCTACCGGCCCGTGCAGCCGGGCTCATTTTGATCTTCATGCACACCGGATGCTGCGGAATTGCAAGAACACGGGCGATCATATCTGTCTCAATGGGACCCGGGAGCACGGCGTTAATCCGAACACCGGTGCGGCCGTGGTCCATAGACATCTGCCTGGTCAACCCCAGCAGACCGTGCTTAGCGGAGGTATAGGCTAACCCGCCCCGGCCCGCGCCAGTGGAGGCCATGGAGGCAATGTTGACGATAGCGCCGCCGCCCTGTTCCTCCATGACAGGGATCACCTTCTTACACAGCATGAAGGGTGCGGTGAGATTGGTCGTCAGAACTTTATTCCATTCATCCATGGTGATGTCATTCATGTTAGCGGTAGAACCGCCTACACCCGCGTTGTTCACCAGAATGTCAATGCGGCTGTAGGTATCCAGCGCAGCCTTCACCAGCGCGGACAGACTCTCCTCAGAGGTAACATCGGTCTTGCAGAATATGGCCTTGCCGCCGTCGGCCTTAATTTCAGCCACGCAGCTCTCTCCTAATTCTGCGTTGGTGCCCACAACAACCACCTTCGCTCCCTCAGCGGCAAAAAGTTTGGCAGTAGCGCGGCCAATGCCGCGGGTCGATCCGGTGATAATGGCGACTTTGTTCTCCAGTTTCATCATGTGCGCTTCCTTTCTATTTCGTATAGTCAGTGAAAGATGATATTTCTTCGGGTTGAATCAGGTGATAGGGCTGCCTCAGATTCGGCCTGTTTCCATAAACGCTGTCCGGTCATAGCGCCCAGTGAGGAGATAGGGTACTACTGCGTCAGCATCCACTTTTTCCGCCAGATTCAGCTTGTGAACCATCAGATCATTGCAGGAGTAGGCGCCGCCCACAATGGTGTGGATAGGCAGCTCCGCCCAGGGATCGTCCACGGAGGACTGAAGCTGTAGCGCGGCAAAGCCGGGCTCCCAGGTATGGTATATATATTCGCACAGGTTTTGCAGCAGGCAGCCGTTCATAAAGTGACTGATGCCCTGCTGGTCAGGTTCCCGGTCAAAATGGAAGTAGAAACCACCGCCGTAGGTCTTTTTGCCTGGAGCCGGGAACTGATACAGTGTACCGGTCAAGGGGCTGTTGTACTGACCGAGCTCCATCTTCAGGTTCACCAGTTGGGTGCCCCGGCGGGTGACCTGAGCCGTGACGGAATCGCCGCTGCTCCGGATGACGAACTCGGCCCCCAGTTTCTTGGGGATGGATCCGTTATCCCGGCCACACTGGACTGCCATTTCGGCACCGGGACCGCCCAGCACCAAGCCCAGAGGATACAGGCCCAGGGTGGTGCCATAAGTGGCATAGACACCCAGAATGGCTTCGTAATAGTCATCAGCAAACGTAGGTTCTTTCACATGGCAGACGGACAGCGTCACCACGGGGATGGAGAAGGGCTTCAGCGGGGGAGGCAGCACCCGTGCGATAGCTGCAGGATCCGTAAGGTAAGCCAGATACACGCCCTCCTGATTCTTCATCAGAGACACCTTTCCGAAATTAGGCAGGTCCTCAGCGGGCACACGGAAACTGGGTGCCTTCACCATCGGGCGGAAGAGCTGACGTCCAGCCTCATAGCCACTGCGGGTAGCAGGGGCGATGGTGCCATCCTTCACGGCGCTTCCTACTTCGACAGTTTCTATGCTCTTAGCACGCAGTTCCTCTGCCAGGGCGTTGTCCGGACGGAAGCCCAGCGACAGCACCACCGCATCTGCGGAGACAGTGACCTCGGCATGATCCACCAGCCGCTCCAACACAACCTGATTCTCCCGAATCTCTTTCAGAGAGTGAGCCAGCAGGAATTTGGCTCCGTGTTGATTCAGCCGCCCGCAGATGTCTGCCACATTGGTGTGGTTAGCCGTGGGCGCCACTTTATCCAGCTGATCCACAATGGTTACAGTATTGCCCGCAGCACACAGATATTCGGCGGTCTCGATGCCGGTGTTGCCCGCACCGATAACCACGACCTGTTTACCGGACAAAGACACCTTTCCGGACAGGACCTCCTCAATGGTGTGGACATTGGCACCATGGACGCCGGGGATGCTCTCCGGCACCACGGATTTAGAACCCGTGGCCACCACCACGGCATCAGGCTGGAGTGCCGCCACAGTGTCAGCGGTAACTTCGGTGTTCAGCTGAACTTCCACACCCAGACGCTGGAAGGCGTTGGCATAATAGTCGGCCACCCACTGCATCCGCTCTTTCAGCGGAGGCTTTTTGGCCAGATTTACAGTACCGCCCAGTTCGCTGCCCCGATCCAGCAGCGTGACCTTGACGCCCCGCTCTGCCAGGGTTTTGGCAGCCATCATGCCTGCGGGACCGCCGCCCACGACCACGGCAGTGTGACTCTGAAGATCCCGTTCCAGATCGCCGTACTTCCGCTCCCGAGCCATCCGGGGATTCAGAGCGCACTCGGGGGGGAGGCCCGCGGCATTCCACTGGTTCAGGCTTTCGAAGCAGCGCAGGCAATTAATGCACTTGCACAGCTCCGCTTCCCGGCCCTCCTGGACCTTTTTGCCCCACTGCTCATCCGCCAGCCAACTGCGACCCATAGACACGAAGTCCTCCACGCCGTCGGCCAGGAATTGCTCCGCCACAGCAGGCTCCCGGATGGAGGAAACGCCGATGACAGGGATATGCACGTGGTCTTTGACAGCCTTGATGAGCTCCCGCCGCCAACCCTGAGGATAGGAAATAGGCTCCACGCAGGTGATGCCGGTCTCATACAGGCCCACGGATACATCAACAAAATCAATGCCCATGGACTCCAAAGCCATGGCAATTTTTACGCCGTCTTGGATATGGATGTAGTCCTCACTAACACCAGTTTTATCCAGAAATTCCTCTACACTGAGGCGGACACCGATGGGGAAATCGGGGCCGCAGGTTTCGCGGATGCCGGCAATGATCTCAGAGAGCATCCGCAGGCGGTTTTCAAAGCTGCCGCCGTATTGATCCTCCCGCTTATTGGTATAGGGAGACAGGAACTGCTGGAGTAAATAGCCGTGGGCAGCGTGAAGCTCCACACCGTCACAGCCAGCCTTCTGTACCCGCGCCGCGCCAGCTACGAATTGGGCGATCAGATGCTGGACTTCTTCAGTGGTCAGTGCCCGAGTCTCCTGCTGAAGGTATTTGCAGGGAATGGCGGAGGCGGAGACTACAGGCTGCCCGCCAGTCAGTGCGGTGACTGTTTCCCGGCCCGGGTGATGGAGCTGGATGAAGATTTTTGCCCCATGCTTATGTACTGCGGTGGCCAGCCGGGCCAGACCGGGAATATGGCGGTCCTGGGTGACGGACAGCTGCCGCATAAGTCCGGCACCATGAACATCATTGACCCGGGTGATCTCCGGAATGATCAGGCCGGCTCCACCCATGGCGCGGGCTTCGTAAAAGGCCAGCATATCCTCTGAGGGGCTGCCGTCCAGTTCCGCCAAGCCAATGCCCATGGGGGACATGACCAGACGGTTCTTTACTGTGACGTTGCCGATCTTACCAGGGGTAAATAGTTTTTCGTACATAGAAACTCCTCCTTTTTATCATCAGACACCGCATGTTTTCTGCGCTTTGTCATCTTTCCACAGCCGCTCCGCCTCGAGTTTCCAATTCTCCGCATAGACGATGCACTTGTCGCACAGGTGATCCACACTCTCCGGCGATTGCAGATCCGTGGAGTGGGCACCGGTCTTATGCACCATTTCCCGTAAAAGCTGGGGATTCTCCAGCATGGGACAGGGGCGAAGCATGTTCTTGTTGAAGGGGTGCCCGTCGTGATAGGCCATAAAGATGGGAGACTGGAGGCACTCCAGCAGCGTCTTTTCCCGGATGTTGCTGTCGGAGTAGTGAATGAACACGCAGGGGTCCACATCACCGTTGGCATTGATGTGCAGATACCTGCGGCCGCCGGCAATACAGCCACCCACATACTCCGCGTCGTTCTGGAAGTCCATGGCGAACAGGGGCTTCTCCGCCCGGTATTGCCGGATGCGGTGATAGGTAGCGATCCGCTGCTCCGGCGTGGGCAGCAGCTCCGGAGAAGCGTCATTGCCCACCGGCATATAGTGGAAGTACCAAATGAAATAGCAGCCCAGGCCGATCAGCTGATCGAAGAACGCCTCAGAGGTAATGGACTCGAAATTGGCGCTGGTGTAGCAGGCGGAAATCCCGTAGACCAGCTTTTTCTGGTGCAGCAGATCGATGGCCTTCATGACCTTGCCGTACACGCCGTCGCCGCGCCGACCATCTGTGGCGCTCTCGGAGCCCTCCAGGGAAATCGCGGGGACAAAGTTCTTCACCCGCAGCATCTCGTCCGCAAAAGCCTCGTCGATCAATGTGGCGTTGGTAAAGCTGAGGAAAATGCAGTCGGAGTGCTTTTCACAAAGGCGGATCAGGTCCTTCTTGCGTACCAGCGGCTCACCGCCAGTGTAGATGTACATGTAGATGCCCAACTCCTTACCCTGCTGGATAATGCCGTCGATCTCCTCGTAGGTCAGGTTCAGCTTGTTGCCGTACTCAGCGGCCCAGCAGCCGGTGCAGTGGAGGTTGCAGGCACTGGTGGGGTCCAGAAGAATGGCCCATGGAATATTGCAGCCATATTTCTTGCGGCACTCCTCCTGCTTGGGCCATCCAACCAAGGAGGCGTTGATAAAGAAGTTCACGGCGATGGTCTTCATAACCTCCGGGTCGATGTCTGTCATCAGCCGCTGAATGAAGGGATAATAGGGGTGCTTTGGATCCGTGATTGCCTCGCGGATAAGCTTCCGCTGCGTTTCAAACTCGCCGTCTGCAAACTTATCCGCCCAATCCATCAGCTTTACGAGATTTTCTTTCGGATCCTTATACAGGTAGTTGAAAGCCTGCTCCAATCCGAATTTTTTGATTGCTGTTGAAGCATTCATGATAATATCCTCCCTCATGTATTTTGATTTCTTTTTATAAAAGCTCTATGGGCATGTATAGGTACAAATTCTACTTGATTTCCTCCTATTCACTTCCGGTGACAATCGGCGATTGATGATGATTGATTTTTACGGACGTCAGAACCGTAATGAAATTCAATGCACCTTCCATAAGGAGGGCCAGTCCCAGCAGAATCATAACGATCCGTGCGTTTTCTGACAGGCGGAAAACCAGCAGAAAGCCAACGACGCCAGTGATAATCGCCACCGCGAGGATCAGCCACCATTGGCGAATACCAAATGTTTTTGAATCGACGGAAATTTGTATTTTCAAAAGCGCATCGGCAAGCGTATAGATTCCCAGAAGAACGCAGATGAGACTGGTCATAATGCGTGTGCGGAGTATCAGAATCGCGCCAAGCGCAATGAGCAAAATACCAATTGCCAAATCATATTGAAAAGCCAATCGGTATAAGTCATTTGAGCAATAGCCGATAATTTTTACAATGCCGAACAGAATCAGGATTCCGCCGCCGAGCCGGCATAACAGCGAAACGGAAAAATTCGGAGTAGCGATCAGCACAATGCCCAGCACACCAATCAGTATGGAAACGATAATATAGCCGACCTTTGCGGCCCAAATCCGCTTATTTGAGGGCACTGCCAACATCTCCTTCCCTTTGTTACAGAATGGGGCTCCCACACCCTGACAGGCTCGGCAGAATGTGGGAGCCCCGTTTCATTTGCCAGAACATTCTGGTTTAAATGACATGATATTCCTTCAGCAGCTTTTCAATGTCGGTCCCCTGAATCTTCTGCAGCAGTTTTTTGACAACCATTTTCTCCTTGAAGCCCAGGTCCATCTCCGTCAGCGGTCTGCCATCCCGGAGGCTGACAGTGGCGGCGAGGAGCGCACGCAGGTCATAAAGGCTGCCCCAAACCTCGGGCACGCCGCGATCTATATGGAAGAGGGTATAGACGGCCACCATGGCGGTGCGCATGGAGTATTCGGTGGTAAACACCGTATCCCGGGGCACCTCGGCAAACTGGCCCAGGAAGGCGAAGTTCACGGCCCCCTCGGGCACCACGTCAGGCCGGTCACCGGCGGCGCGGGGCATGAAGTAGGAGCTGGCGAAGGGCATCATGGTGGGAACCGTGTTGGCGCTGTGGGTGGCCAACTCCTCGATCTTGTCTGCGGGTACACCGATGTGGTAGAGCCACTCCATGCAGATCTCCTTGCCGGTGCAGTCCCGCATATTCTTCTTCACATAGTCTCCGGGACGGTCGGTATAGAGCCCGTAAAGCCACACCAGGCACTGATCCTTGGGCTGGGAGCGGAACTGAGGCTGGCGGTTGATAGTCCAGCTCAGGAGCCAGCCGGAATCCTGGGCCGTGACGATGCCGCCGGTGACTACGCCGCCAGAGAGAGGATCCCGCTTGCAGATGTTCTGGATGTAGGGCAGGATCTTTTCGTCCAGGGTGTTGACGGTGACGCCCATCCAGTTGCACTCCTCCGGATTGGTGCAGAACTTGTCGGGATGACCAAAGGAGGGGTCCTGGGCCGCGATCTTCCGCCACAGATCGAAGGAACCGCCGGGACGGATATCGGTGATATACTCGCAGGGCTTATCCTGACCGCCGATGGTGGAGTTCTCCACATTGCTGCCGTTGGTGATAAAGAGGTAATCGTCATCCGTCAGATCCAGGAACTCCTGCTGGCCGTCGTGAAACAGCTCCACGCGCCTGGCAGCCTTTCTGCCGTCGAGGATGTCAAAGTGCACGTCCATCACTTGGGTGTTGAAGTGGAACTGGGCCCCGTGATCCTCCAGGTACTTTACCATGGGCAGGATCATGGACTCATACTGGTTATACCGGGTAAAGCGGAGGGCCCGCAGATCGGGCAGGCCGTCGATATGGTGAATGAAGCGCTGCATATACCGCTTCATCTCCAGGGCACTGTTGCAGTTATAAAAGGCAAACATGGTCCGCCAGTAGGTCCAGAAGTTGGTGTTCAGCACCTCGTCGTCAAAGTAGTCGGTGATGCGCTTGTCTTCCATGTACTCGTCGGGCGTGAAAAAGAAATGCATCAGCTCCATGGCACCCTTGTCGCTCAGGCCAAACTTGCCGCCGGTATGGGCGTCCTGGCCCCGGTTCTCGGTGACCCGGCATAGGGAGTAGTTGGGGTCACGCTTGTTGAGCCAGTAGTACTCGTCCAGGACAGACACGCCCTCGGTCTCAATGGACGGGATGGAGCGGAACAGATCCCACATGACCTCGAAGTGATTGTCCATCTCCCGGCCGCCCCGCATGACATAACCCACCTCGGGGTAGTTCCATCCGTCGCAGGCACCGCCAGCTATCGGGTCCCGCTCAAAAAAGTGGATGTGGGAACCGGGCATCTGGGCGTCCCGCACCAGAAAGCAGCCTGCGGACAGGGCCGCCAGGCCAGTACCAATGAAGTAGGCCGACTTGTGGTCAACGCCCTCCGGCTTCTGAGGACGGGCAAACGCTTCATAGTTACCGCTGGAATAATACATATTGAGCGCCTCCTTGTTTTATGTTTGTGCTTGTATTGTAATTGGAACTCCCCGCACAAGATATGGGCAAAAGCAGCCCCTATGCCTGTTTTTTAGGCATAGAGGCTGCTTTTGTCTGTATTTTATGCTCAGTTTTTATTTGTACTATACGTTATCATATAAAGCGCCGTATAGGGTTTCATCGTCAATTCCAGTATGTTGTTTTTAGTTGTCAAATTTGCACCGTAATTTGTTTCATCGCCGCCGTAAATTACCCAATTACTGCTCAGCAGCACCTGGACAGTTTGTGGGTTCTGTATCTTTAATTGGTATATCTGTTCACGGTTGGAAAAATTAAAGACAGCGATGATTCGTTCACTGCTTCCTATGCGTTCAAAGGCATAGATACACCGCTCCTCCTGATGGCAGTCCAGCCACCGAAAGCCATCGGGATCGTAATCTTTTTCAGACAGAGCAAGATGTTGCAGGTAAATATGGTTCAAGTCTATCATGAAGCGATGGAACTCCCGATGTGCAGGAAAATCCAACAAGTTCCAGTCCTGCTGCCGCTTTTCATCCCACTCTCGCAGTTGCCCAAGCTCGTTCCCCATAAAATTCAGCTTCTTTCCTGGATGGGCATACATGTACATATAGAGGATTCTGGCTTGGGGGAATTTCTCCTCATAGTGACCGTTCATTTTTTGCAGGATTGTCGCCTTTCCGTGAACGACTTCGTCATGGGACAGCGGAAGAAGAAACTGGTCATGATAATAATACATCATGGAAAAAGTCAGCTTATGATAGTTCATGCCACGATATGCGGGAGCCGTGCGGCAGTAATCCAAGGTGTCGTTCATCCAGCCCATGTCCCACTTATAGTCGAACCCCAGCCCGTTTTCAGACACAGACTTTGTAACATCGGGATAGGATGTGGAGTCCTCCGCTATCAGAATTGCGGTTGGATGCAGTGCCTTCAACCTCCGATTCATATATTGCAGGAATTTTACTGCGTCCAGATTGACACCCCGTCCAGGGTCTCCCTGCCAATAGATCATGCGGCTGATTGCATCCATGCGCAGACCATCTACATGAAATTCCGTCAGCCAGTAATTCGCGGCAGATTGCAAAAAGCTGCGAACCTCACCACGAGAGTGCATGAAGTTTAGGCTTCCCCATTCACTGACACCCACTGCCGCATGGGGGTACTCATACAAAGCTGTGCCGTCAAATTGAGCTAAAGCATAGCCGTCTACCGCAAAATGTACCGGAACAAAATCCATGATGACACCTATGTCATTCTGATGGCAGGCGTCTACAAAGGCCTTTAGCTGATCTGCTGTTCCATAACGGGAAGTCGGGCTGAAAAAGCCTGTGCTTTGATAGCCCCAGGATTCATCACAGGGATGCTCGTTCAGCGGAATAATTTCCAGATAGTTATATCCGTTTTGCGTGAGATACGGAATCAAAATATCCGCCATTTCCTCATAAGTATACCAATCATCCACTCTCTCCGATGGCTTTCGGAATGAGCCGAAATGGAGCTCATAGATATTAAGTGGCCTGTTTTTACAGTCAGAGCGGGAAAGCATCCAGGCTGAGTCATGGAACTGGTAGGAGTTCATATCCCGAACGATGGATGCGGAATTGGGTCTCAACTCCATTCCAAAACCGTAAGGGTCACAGTGGTCCATGCAGCCGCCGTTTTTTTCATAGATTCGATATTTGTACATGCTTCCTGCGCTGGCACCGTCCACATAACACTCCCAGAAGTTTCCATCATAGACCCGATTCATTTCGTATTCCCGCCATTGGCTGCATTCTCCGATCAGCGAAACCTTTTGTGCCCCCGGAGCAAATGTGCGGAATACAACGCCAGAGTCCGTTATATGAGCGCCGAGATATTGATAGGCATCAAAAACTTTACCTGTATAAAACCCATGAAAATCCATGTTCTGCTCCTATCACAACAGCTGCTTGCTTTTTCTTTATTTGTTTTCTAATCCTCAAGAAACATCACACCAATCGTGTTAGGTCCGCAATGGCATGCTACCGTGCAGCCCGCGAAGGTCTCTTGAATATCAGTAAATCTTTCATCTTCAGTCAGGGCCTGCCTCGCAGCGTCCACAGCTTCCCGCTTAGCAGATGGATATACAATATAGGCACGTCCATCAGAAATATTTCCGGATACCGAAATGCGGTCTTTGGTATATTGATACATGACTTTTTCCAGAGAACCCCGATACTTTTTTCCTACGCGCATGATTCCGCCGCTGACTTCGATGCACGGCTTCAGGAGCATCAAATTTGCCCCCAGTGCCACAACGGAAGAACAACGGCCGCCCTTTCGCATATAGTCCAACCGGTCAAGAATAAAACTGGCATTGACCCGGCTCACGGTGTTCTCCAGACGCATACATATCTTTTCGGGTGATACGCCCTGCTTTGCCATTTTGGCCGCTTCCATCACAATAATCCCCTGACCACTGGATAGATTCTTTGAATCCACTATGTACACATTGGAAAATTCACTGGCAGCAATCACTGCATTTTGATAGCAGCTTGAAAAACTGGAGCCAATTGTAATCATGATAACCGCTTCATATTGCGGGCTCAGTTCCTCGAAATATTCTGACAGCTCTATAGGATTTGGCGCGGCTGTTGTGCAGATATCTCCTCCTTTTTCCACATAAGAAAAGATATCCTCCGGCGTGATCTCGAGGCCATCCAAAAAGGAGTCTTTTCCCTTGTTTATGTGCAGGGGGATCACCGAAATATGATGCGCATGAATGAGTTCCCGGGGCAAATCACAGGTTGAGTCCGTCACAATTTTAATACTCATATTGTCCTCCTAAGACTTCCTTTTTACGAATCAGAGCCCCCAATAATTGCCTGTCCCAAAGGACAAGACTATTTGAACAAACAAGGAGCGATGAAGCGCCAGAGTGGTAGGGTCCTGAATGACCGTTTCCACCAATACTGATTTATACTTTGTAACAGCCTCCGCCAACGAATTCTCGCATCAGGGAGGTTTTGGGTACGTCGTCTGCTGGAATGGGTAAAAAGTAGTTTAAGAATTTCAGCAAGCGCTTTGCCTCAATGTATTCCTCACAATCTTTTGGAACGCCAAAGAGCAGCGGCTCCACATAGGGTTTCACAAGGGCGATTTCATAAATCAGTGCCGAGTTAAAAATCATGTCCGCACTATCTTGGAACGGGAAAATATTGTTTTCTTCTCCTCTTCTTACAGACGGCCACATCTGAATGGTAGCCCTGGCGCTGTAACCCCTGGTCCGTGCATCCCGTTCGATCCTTCGCAAAAGCCGTGCGTCTGTTGTGGGGATGTAGTTGTGGTCATCGACATTCAGCGTAGTCAGGCAGCTGATGTAGATTTTGTATTTGCTCTCTTTCGGCAGAGAATAGGAAAGCTGATCGTTCAGGCAGTGGATGCCCTCGATGACAAGAACATCCTGCGCTCCCAGGGTCAGATAGTTGCCGTTGTATTCCCGGACGCCCTTTTTGAAGTTGAACTGTGGGATTTCCACCGTCTCACCCCTTAGGAGCCGTGTCATATCGGCATTAAACTGCTCAACATCCATGGCGCCCAAACTCTCAAAATCATACTGACCATTTTGATCCAAGGGTGTCTCGGAGCGGTTTTTAAAATAATTGTCCGTTGCGATGGCGTGTGGGTGCAGGCCGCACGCCAAAAGCTGGGTGGACAGGCGATGGGAAAATGTCGTCTTTCCTGAGGACGAAGGGCCGGCAATCATAACGAAGCGAACATCCTTCCGGGCTGCAATTTCACCTGCAATATCTCCGATTTTCTTTTCCATCATTGCCTCGTGCGCAAGGATCATGTGTGTAGCATTTCCCTGTGCAATGACTCCGTTCATCTCCGCAACATTAGAGATATGCAGCGTCTCAGATCTGAGGGTGGCGTCGTAAAGTTCCCGGAATACCTTCATGGAGGGATGGAACGCTCCCAACTGACTGGGATTCTTTTGATCCGGCAGACGCAGGACAAATCCGCTCTCAAACAGCTGCAGGCCAAAGCATTTCAAATACCCCGTATCAGGAACCATGTAGCCGTAAAAATAATCTGAAAACTCATCCAGAAAATAAATATTGACATGGGAATTGATCCGGAAGCTGAGCAGCTGCGCCTTGTCGTACATTTGCGTTTTGCGAAACAGTTCTACAGCATCATCGGTGCTGATTGACTTTTTCTGAATGGGCACTGCCTGTTCTGAAATCATCCTCATACGTTCTTCAACCTGGTTTAGCAGCTCCTGACTCAGCGTGAAGTTTCCCTTTGCCCGGATAAACAAGGCGTGGCTAATGGAATACTCCACGGAAATGCGTTCAACATTCTCTCTGCCAACCACATCATAGAAGGCTTTCAGCATCAGAAAAACCACACTGCGCTCATAAGTCTGCATCCCCGGCTTTTCTTCTGCCGTAATCATTTTCAGCGTGCAATCCCTATCCAAAGCCTTGTGCAGTTCACAGAGTTTCCCGTTTCGATTGACAAGCAAAATATCATGCGCATATCCTTCCTGAAAATCAGCAGCTATCGCCTGATACAGAGTTCCTTTTGGATAAATATATTCAACGCCATCCACGTTCACTTTCATCATTCTCGTATTTTCCATAGAACAGCCTCCTCTAATTCTCCGCGCAGGTTCGAGATACAGCAAATTCTTTCACAACGTCACGTCTCCACCCAGTATGAAAAATGCGGCTTTTAAACAAGCCGCATTTTCAGTGCATCCATCGCGGTTTCATTCACCTGCTCCCAGGGGAATCCGTTTCTCCCGAAATGGCCATAATTTGTGGTCTCAGCGAAAATGGGACTGTCCAGTTTTAAATATTGGATGATGGCTCCGGGGCGCAGGTCAAAGCAATTGCGGACCCAGTCGTACAGTACATCATCTGGCAGCCGGCCTGTCCCAAAGGTTTCCACAGAAACGGACACTGGCTTGGAGACGCCGATGGCATAACCCAGCTGCAGTTCCAACTGCTTGGCAGCACCTGCCGCCACCGCGGTTTTCGCGACATGGCGGGCCATATATGCGGCGCTCCGGTCAACCTTCGTGGCATCTTTGCCGGAGAACGCTCCGCCACCGTGATGGCCGATGCCGCCATAAGTATCGCAGATGATCTTTCTTCCGGTCAGACCGGTGTCCGCGGCGGGTCCGCCCAGCACAAAGCGCCCCGTGGGATTGATATAGTATTTCGTGTTTTTGTCCAGCAGCTTGCCATCAATGACTGGGAACACAACCCGCTCCAAAATATCCTTGCGCAGCACCTTCATATCAATATCCGGATCGTGTTGGGCAGAGATTACCACAGTGTCTACCCGTATTGGTGCGCCATCCACATACTCCACTGTGACCTGTGCCTTTCCATCCGGACGTAGGTAGGGCAATAGGCCAGACTTTCGGACTTCCGTCAAGCGGCAGGTCAGGGCGTGGGCCAAGGTGATAGACAGCGGCATCCGTTCAGGGGTCTCATCGCAGGCATAACCGAACATCATACCCTGATCGCCGGCACCCACATCCTTGGAGCTATCGGCGGCCGCATCCACACCCATTGCGATGTCAGGAGACTGCTCATGGATGGAGCAAGTAATATTGACACTTTTTGCGTCAAACCCATATTCGGGCCTTGTATAGCCGATTTTTGCAATACAGCGGCGAGCAATCTTTTCAAAATTAGGGGATGCCTTGCTGGTGATCTCGCCCATGATGTGCATAGCTCCTGGTTCCGCTGTGACCTCTACTGCACTCCGGGATTTGGGATCTTCCTTCAGCAACGCGTCGAGAATACTGTCCGCAACAAAATCACAGATTTTGTCAGGATGGCCTTCAGTGACCGATTCGGAAGTCAAGAATTTTCTCATAGCTCACATCTCCTGTTGTATTTTTTCTCTGACAGAGAGGTCTCACTTTCTATTGCGATGGATCAGGTTTTCTGAGAATCGTTCAGCACACGCCTTTGTACGCTCAAGAATACGAGGATGCTGAGGATAAACGGGAAAAAGAATGTTGCGACGCGGAATAGAATCAGAGCGGAGGATGCCTGAGCATATTCCATGTAGTGGGAAAATATCAGCACGAAGGCAAACTCCACTGGCCCCACGCCCGCCACATTGGGCAGGGCGTTGGAGATCAGATGCATCAGTGCGGTCAGCAGATGTACGTGCCAGAAGGAGGGGCCAGATATTCCCAATATCTCCATACAGACAAACGGTATGCTGTAAAGACAAAATAGCTTGAGACCATTGAATAACAGCACTTTGAGAAAGCACCAGTGGTCACGAAGCAGTTTTTGGGATTCCGTATAAAGCGCAGATAGATTTGTTTTCCACAGGCGCTTGCGGCCTTCCCATTTTTCCGTACTCGGCAAATGGTCAATCACCCAGGATGCAAGCCACTGCACCTTTTCCCAGGCGCACAGCAGAACCAGTGCCGCTATAATCAGCGCGCAAATTCCATATCCCAACGGTATGTAGCGGGAAAGGCCGCGGTCAGTTTCGCTGAGCCAGCGGCCCTGAAATAACAGCATAACGGTGATGTAGATTAAAACAGAACTCTTATGAAATATGTACTCCAGCATCATGGTACCAATGCCACAGCCTGCCATGATACCGCAGTGATGCAGGTAATAGCTTTGCATGGGAACAGAGCCGACGGAAAGCATAGATACGTTTCCGAAAACGCCAAGGAAAGTCACCTCTACCGCTTGCCGAAATGAAAATGTTGGGAGTCGACGGCGAATCATCGCAAAGCAGACTGCTGATTCAAGCATTTGATAAGCAAGACCCATGCCCAGCAGGAGCAACAGTCCTCTGATGCTGACGGCCTGGATATTCCGCAAAATCTCCTGATAATGATCCCGAAACACCCAAATTACCAGCAGGAATAAAAGCAAGAGTGTAGTGGCACTGATTGCTACTGTTTTCCATTGTTTCTTATCCATAGGAGACCTCTAAAAGATAAAATGTTTCGCTAAACAGAGGAAATGGAAGAATCAGAAACACCCTGATGAATTTGTTCGTTTCTTCTTAATGCTGGGGAAATGCAGTAATATCTGAATGAACTCGACTATGGGCTTTCACTGTTCTATGTGTAGCCGATAAGAGGTCACTATAAGACCAGCAGCATTACGGATGCATTTGCGCAGCAATGCCCGACCAAGCTTGCTTTCATTGTACTTAGAAACACCCGCATATCATATGGACAAAAGCAGCCCCTGTGCCTGTTTTTTAGGCACAGGGGCTGCTTTTGTCTGATTCTATGTTCTTAAGAAAAACCAAAGTTTTATTTCTTTTCACATCGGATAATCATCGCGTCCAAATCGCCGCGCTTCAATTCGCAAATCCGATGGAACCGCGATTGAATACCGTCCTGCATCCCTGTTTCCAGCCAGCCGATGACAAAACCAAAACACATACATTTCAAGTAATCAATTATCAGCCTTCGGTCCGGATCCGACACGGTCCGCCCGGCCAGAATTCCATCTACATAAGTCGTAACTGCGTGCTCACATACCCGCCATTGGTACTGCTCATAGATATCCCGGTTGATGGAGTGGTATATGTGCAACACCGCTTTCCGGTTTTCCAATGCAAATCTTATGGCGGCATTGAGACAGTCCTCAATGGACTCAATAGAGGGATGCTCCTGAATCACACGATCCGCATCCTCGTTAATAATCGTTTCTACCAATTGGGAAATATCCTGAAAATAATAATAAAAGGTGTTACGGTTGACACCACAGTCATCCACGATATCCCGGACAGTGATTTGGCTAAGAGGCCTCTCATTCAACAGCTTAATAAACGAGTCCCGAATCGCTTTTTTTGCAAAACCGGCCACGGCTCACGCCTCCCTCATTTGATTTCCGCTATATCAACATATGACTTGGAAATGCGGTGAAAGCAAGGGCAGCACTCGGATTCACGCGTCCTTCAAAAGCCGGGAAGCCGCGCCATCCACCAGAAACTCCGCGGTGACAAGCAGTTCTTCCTTGGGAAGGTCCATGTTCTTCTGGAACCACTCCCGAATCAGGCCGATGAGACCATAGGTGATGAATCTCAGTAAATAGGACAACTGCTGGTCATCCATGGGCTGGAACCAGGCCCGAATGACCTCTGTGCCGTTACGGTGGATCAGCTGCTGCAAATGCTCAGCAAACTGGCTGACCTCGTTGTTTTCAAATAGGATGGTGCAGACCTCCCGATGCTCCACCACAAAGTCCAGGATTGGCTCGAACACGGGGCGCAGGCTGCCGTCCGCCACCGTTTCCTGGATATGGGCGTTTACCAGCATCTGGGCCTCTGTCAGCAGGTCTTCCTCCATACTTTGCAGCAGTTGGGTGGTATCCGTGTAATGGAGGTAAAACGTGGTACGGTTCATATCAGCACTATCCGTCACATCCCGGACGGAAATCTCTGAAAAGCGTTTTTGCTTCATCATCTCCAGCAGGCTTTCCTTCAACAGCCTGCTGGTGCGTCTGGCACGGCGATCCTCAGGATTCTTCAGCATGACAGAGTCCTTCCCTTCGGGAAAATTTGGGCATTTGCCCAGGTTTGCCTATTGTCCCAAGCCTCTTGCCCTCATTATAATTAACTCAATCTGATAAATCAACAAAAATATATTAAACAACATTGGTTGATTAAATGGAGGAATTCATATGAGTCAACACACACATCTAATGGGAAAGCGCCTGCTGTCGTTGGCACTGGCCATTCTGCTGGCAGCAGCCTGCTCCTTTCCGGCTGCCGCCGCGGAGCCGATTGGCGACGGCGTGACGCCAACTTATGACGAAGCCTACTATGCCACGCTGGATTACTATGGAAATCTGCTGGACGGCAGCGTGGTGAAAAGCTATACCCTCAATGGCGCCACGTCTCTGACGGACTATGGTATTTACGACGAAGTAGTGAATCTAACCGATGGCACGGCTCCTGCGGTGGCCGGCAATGCCACCACCTTTTCGTTCAGCAGGAGCGATGCTCCGTCCCATTTCTATTTCGAAGGTAAGACGGCGGCACCCTTTGAGGCCTTGCCCTGGACGCTGTCGGTTTCCTACACCCTCAACGGCGTTGCCGTCCGGGCCGAGGACCTGGCCGGCAAGACCGGCGTGGTGGAGATCACGGTAAACGCCATTCCCAATGAAAACGCCAGTGAGTATGCCCGGAACAACTACACTTTGGAGGCCATGGCCGTGTTCAACCAGGACAACATCCTGTCCCTGGAGGCCCCCGGCGCCCAGGTGCAGCTGATTGGCAATCTGCGGGCTGTGCTGTTTATTGCCCTGCCGGGAGAAGAGCAGCACTTCGTCATCCGGGTGGGCTGCGAGGACTTTTCCTTTGACGGCATGACCTTTCTGATGGTTCCCGCCACCCTGGGCCAGCTGGAGGAAATCGCCAAGCTGAGCCAGCGGAAGGATGACCTGGAGGAGGATTACAACAAGCTCTCCGGCAGCCTGGACACCCTGCTGGACTCCTTTTCCGACCTGGGCAGCAGCCTGCGGGCTACCGCCGATGGTCTGGATGATCTGAATCAGGCCCGGGATACCATTTCCAGTGGAAAAGATCGGATTTATGCCGACGGTGACAAGGTGCTGGAAGATTTGGAGAACCTGAGCGGCTCCCTGAACACCCTTCCAGGCCATCTGGATGATACCGATGACTCCGTCACCGAGGTTACGGACTCCCTGTCCAAAGTTACGGACACCGCCGTCATCCTCCGGGAAAACCTGGACGATGTGGATGACTGCCTGAAGGATCTGCAGCGGGACATCAAAAACATCCGCTCCGGCAGCGGTGATATGCAGAGCCACCTGAACCAGCTGGGCACCGATTTGAAGAAGCTGCAAACCAGTTTGCAGGAGCTGAAAGAAACACTTCAGCTTCTGGACATCCGCATCAACGGTGGACTGATTTCCGAACTGCCCAGCAATGTACAGGAAAAGATCAAAGTTCAGGGGCAGCAGTTGGATGCCATGCTGACGCAAGTACAGGGACTGGAAACCGTTTGGGCCGGCGTGGCGACGGATAGCGAAGGCAACGCTACGGAAACCATCGGATACCAGCAGTATCAGGTTGCCGCACTGATTGCCAGTGGAAAGGCATCGTCAGCCGCAGATGCCACTACCCTGCTCCAGCAGATACAAGCCGTTGATGCGGGTATTGCGTCTGTCAAGGCCGTTTATCCCGCGTTGAGTGACGAGGGGGCATTGAGCGCTCTGGTAGCGCAAGGGCGGCTGACGCAGGATCAGGCGGCCCAGTATGCCGCCGCCAAGCCGCAGCTAATTGTGATGGAGCAGGTCTACATCACCGTCTGCGGCGGCACTGACCAGCTCATGACCAAGGCGGATTTCTTTACGGCCATACTGATGCTCAGCGATATCAACGCCCTACCTGCCGATCAGAAAACCCCGGAAAACATTGGCAAAATTCTGGCCAACGAAGCTGCCTATGCCAAAACCGGCAAAATGCTCTCCGAACTCAATGGAGACCATGACCTCTCCAAAGTCACCGGCCTGCTGGAAAATCTCAGCGATCTGCTGACCGACATGGGAAGCGGCGGCCTCACCGGCGATCTCAGCAGCCTGGTGGGAAAAACCGACACCACCCTGGGCCATCTGGATGACGCCGCCGATGTAGGCCGGGATATCCTGGATCGTGTGGATACTCTTCTCGGCGACATTAAAAATCTGGACGACACCATTAACGACCAGGTCCCCGGTCTCCGCAGCACTCTGCAGGATACGAAAACCCTCGTCACCGACATGGTGACCACCATCGACGACACCCACGGCTTCCTGACCTCTTTCCGTTCCCTGGCTAAGACCTCCGGCACCCAGTTGGATGAGGGGACGAAAAAGAGTCTTGAAAACCTGGCGGCAACCCTGCGGAAAACCGCACGCAGCACCGACGCCGTGGGTGATGTGAAGACAGCTAAGGACGCCATCAACGGAATCATTGAGGATACCTGGAACGAGTATACCGGCGATATCAACAATTTGCTGCTGATGGACGCCACCGCCCAGGCAGTGTCCCTGACCTCAGAGGAGAATCCCGCCCCCTCCAGTATCCAGGTCCTCATCCGTACCCAGGAGATCAAGAAAAGCGATTCCTCCGCTGAAATCACTGCACAGGCACAGGCGGCGGAGCCCACCACCTTCTTGGGCCGGGTGGCCCAGATGTTCCGGGATTTCTGGGACACCATCACTGGCCTCTTCCGGTAAGCAGTTGAGAGGTGTTTTCCATGATTAAAAAAATTGCCCATGGCCTGACGAGAAAGCCAAAGCTGGTGGCGCTGATTGCGGTCCTGCTGCTGATCCCATCTGCTCTTGGCTATATCGGTACCCGGGTCAATTATGATATTCTGTCCTATCTGCCGGAGGACCTGGATTCCGTCCGGGGCGAACGGCTCCTGGAAGACCCCTTCCACATGGCGGCCACCAGTATGCTCATCGTGGAGGGCATGCCCGCCGCCTATACCAATGACCTCATCAACGAGATCAAGGAGGTTCCCGGCGTCTCCAGCGCCATCTGGCTCAGCAACGCCGTTGGCATCCAAATTCCCACGGATTTCATCCCCGCTGCCCTGCGGGATATGTTCTTCGCCGGTGATTCCACGATGATGATCATCCAGTATGAGAAGTCCGGTGCGGCGGAGGAAACCATGCAGGCCATTAATGACGTGCGGTCGCTGTGCAATGAAAAATGCTTCCTGGCCGGTTTCTCCGTGGTCATCAAAGACACCAAGGATCTGGTGGATCAGGAACTGCCTATTTACGTGGGCCTGGCGGTACTGCTGTCCCTCGTCGCCATGTCTCTGACCATGGAATCCATGGTACTGCCCTTTGTGTTTCTGCTCAGCATCGGTATGGCCATCGTCTACAACTTCGGTACCAACATCTTCCTGGGGGAGATCTCCTACATCACGCAGGCCATCGCGGCGGTTTTACAGTTGGGCGTCACCATGGACTACTCCATCTTCCTTTACCACCGCTACCGGGAGGAACGGCTGCTTCATGAGGATCCCCGGGACGCCATGGCCGAGGCCATTGTGGCGGCTTTCACCTCCCTGTCCGGCTCCAGCCTGACTACCATCGCCGGTTTCCTGGCGCTGTGCTTCATGCAGTTGACCTTAGGCCGGGACATCGGCCTGGTCATGGCCAAGGGCGTGGTACTGGGCGTGGCCACAGTGGTACTGGTGCTGCCCGCACTGCTGCTGATTTTTGACGAAAAAATCGAAAAGCACAAGCACCGGACGCTGATCCCCAATTTTGAAAAGATGAATTCCTTTATCATCCGCCACCGGCAGGTGTTTGTGGCCGTCTTTCTGCTGCTGTTCCTGCCGGCGGTATACGCCCAGAGCCACACCGCCGTCTACTACAAGCTGGATGAGGCGCTACCCCAGGACATGGACTCCATCATCGCCAACAACAAGCTGAAAAATGACTACGACATGGCGGCTTCCCACTTTGTGCTGCTGCGGGACGATCTCTCCTCCACGGAGATGAATCAACTGGAGACCTCCGTAAAGGATGTGGAAGGCATTACCTCTGTCCTCTCTTATCACGCCATGCTGGGCAGCGGCATTCCTGATTTTTTCATCCCTGAGGCCCTGCGTGATATGTTGAAGCAGGGTGGCTGGCAGATGATGATGGTCAACTCCGAATATCCGGCTGCCTCTGACCAGGTATCCGTCCAGCTGGAGGAACTGGAACGCATCATAAAGAGCTATGACCCCGAAGCGCTCATCACCGGTGAGGCGGTACTGACCGACGATCTGATCGACACCTCCGCTGTAGATTTCAAGGTGACTAACTACATCTCTCTTGCCGCCATCTTCTTGATCATCATGGTGGTGTTCCGGTCCCTCTCCATGCCCCTCGTGCTGGTAGCGGCCATTGAACTGGCCATTTTTATTAACCAGGGCATTCCTTACTTTACCGGCACGGTCATTCCCTTTGTGTCTCCTACCATCATCGGCTGCGTCCAGCTGGGCGCCACGGTGGATTACGCGATTCTGATGGCCACCCGCTTCCGAGAGGAACTACGGGCTGGAAAGAGCCGGGAGGATTCTATCCGCATCGCGGCCACTTCCTCGGACGCCTCCATCATCACCAGTTCTTTGGTGCTGTTCTGCGCCACCCTGGGTGTGGGGACGATTTCCGAGATTGAGATCATCAGCTCCATCTGCATGATGCTGGCCCGCGGCGCCCTGATCTCAGCTGTCATCAGCATGTTCATCATGCCCCCGGTGCTGTGCGTCTGCGAGCCCATCTTCAACAAGACCAGCCTCCACTGGCGGCAAGCCGCTCTTTCGTCCAAACAGGAGAAAGAATCTGTGGTGTCTGGGAAATAACGGTTTATCCTTTCCGGATCGGCGGTTACTTGCGCTGTATCAACGAGAAATCTCGCGGAGAAATTTATTTAAAACGGTGATGTTTATGGGACACAGAGTCATTTGTATCGGCAGGCAATTTGGCAGCGGCGGACACGAAATTGCAGTCCGAACGGCAGAACGACTGGGGATCAGAGTCTATGAACGGGAACTTCTCCACTTGGCCTGCAAATATGGGGAGCTTTCCGCTAAGCTCATGGAAAGCTCCGACGAAAGGGCCACTAATCCGTACCTGTATCAGGGCGTCTATGAGGGAAATTACCATGTGATTCGGGGACTGCCCACTTCCGAGGTCCTGTTTGCCCTGCAAAGCCATGAGATTAAGCGCATTGCTGAAGAGGAAGACTGCGTTTTTGTGGGCCGGTGTGCCGACTTCGTCCTTCGGGATTCGGATGCTCAGCTACTGCGGGTTTTTGTTTCCGCCCCGGAAGGACAGCGGATACGCAGAAAGATGGAGCTAGAATGCCTAAGCCTGTCCAAAGCTAAACGTCTGGTGACAAAAATGGATAAGCAGAGACGCAAATACTACGAGGGCTATACTGGGCAGGTGTGGGGTGATCCCCACAATTACGATTTGAATATTGACACCAGTGTGATACCCATCTCCCAGGCGGTGGAGCTGATTGTTTCACGGTTTTGAGATGGGACACAATGCAGGTGAAGAAAATTACTGTAAGCTGAAAACTTGTATATCAGGGTCTGTCCCAAATTCTGTGTAAACGCCGAAATGCGGTGCAAATAGAGCAAAATTTATTCAAGGCGGAAGTGGCGCAAGCTGCTGCCGCCTTGTTTTCAAAATAGCAGTGGATAGTGGGCATGTCAAGGGCGGGGGCGCCAGCTCCCGTTCATCTTGATCCTTGACATGCCGGTATGCAGCAGGTTATTCCGGCATGCGATCAGCAAAGAATACTGCCAGCTGAGCATGAATCATGCTCCAATCCTGTCTCCGGCCAGTCCATTTCTTTGTGATATCAATCATGGCCAGATACAGCATTTTCAGTAGGCTGTCATCGGTGGGGAACACGGATTTTGCCTTGGTTACTTTCCGAAGCTGACGGTTGAATCCCTCAATTGCATTGGTCGTATATATCAAGCGACGAACCTCTTGGGGATACTTGAAATAGGTACTCAGATTGGGCCAATTATCCCGCCAGGACTGAGAAATTTTGGGGTATTTCTTGTCCCATCGCTCAGCGAAGGTGTCCAGTGCGTCCAAAGCGGTATGGCCAGAAAGAATCGCACCCCGGAAGAAAATGCGCGTCGGGAAAAGATCCGTGAGTTGCTGCAGATGACAAACATCGGCAGCATGGATGACATCCAGAATTTGTTCAAAGAGACCATTGCTGAGTTCATGGAGAATGGTTTGGAGGCAGAGCTGGATGAAGAGCTGGGCTACAGCAGGTACGATTACAAGAACAAAGAAACAGACAACAGTCGCAACGGCTACAGCAGCAAAACGCTGCGCACCAGCTTTGGCGATGTGGATGTGTCGGTCCCTCGAGATCGGAAAGGTGAATTTGAGCCCCAGGTACTGAAAAAGAACCAGACCAGCATCAGCCAGGACATTGAGGAGAAAATCCTGTCCATGTACGCCAAAGGGATGAGTACCGGTGACATCGAGGCCCACATCCAGGACATTTACGGCATTTCCGTTTCAGACAGCACAGTCAGCCGGATCACAGACAAGATCTTGCCCATCGCCAAAGAGTGGCAGCAGCGGCCTCTGGAGTCCATCTACGCTGTGGTTTTTCTGGATGCTATCCACTACCATGTCCGCAGCGAAGGACAGATCGTGAAGAAAGCCGTGTACATTGCCATTGGAATCGACCTGGATGGCCGGAAAGACGTCCTGGGGATGTGGGTTGGGGAAAATGAGAGCGCCAAGTTCTGGGCGACCGTACTCAATGGCCTGAAAAACCGGGGCGTAGAGGATATTTTCATCGCCTGCACAGACAATTTGACAGGATTTCATGCGGCCATCCACGCCACCTTTCCTCAAACCGAAATCCAGAACTGCATCATCCACCAGCTGCGTAATTCCAGTAAGTATGTGTCCTACAAGGACCTGAAAGCCCTTATGGCAGATCTAAAGGCGGTCTATGCAGCCGTAGATGAGCAGGCCGCCTTGGATGCCCTGGACGCTTTTGGGGAGCGCTGGGGCAAGAAATACCCGAAAATCTCCCAGTCCTGGCGGGCAGGCTGGGCTAATCTCAGCACCTACTTCAAGTATCCCCAGGAGGTACGCAGACTGATCTACACCACCAACGCCATTGAGGGCTTTAACCGCCAACTCCGCAAGGTGACCAAGGCCAAATCGGTGTTTCCCTCCGATGACAGCCTGCTGAAAATGCTATATTTGGCCATGATGGATATTACCAAAAAGCGGACTGGACGGCGGCAGGACTGGAGCCTGATCCATGCCCAGATGGCCATCTACTTTGCCGAGCGTATGCCCGAGTAACACCGCCGCGGCTGGCATGTCAAGGGCAAGCTGAACAACTCCGCCGTCCTTGACATCCGACCCCACCGGCGTTATGTTGTTGACAAGGCGGCAGCCGGATTCCCCGGCTACCGCCCTGAATAAATTTTGCTCTATTTGCACCCCAAATGGAGTTTACACAGAATTTGGGATTGACCCTGATAATGTTTATCTTTGATTGTTTGGAGCGCCTCTTGTATTCCTTTTGGACAGTTAAAAAGCAAGTTTCGTATTGATGGATACAGAGAATATTCCCGTGGATTCCCATAACTTGTCCAACTGCTTTCATGAACGAGATTATTTTGAATTAAAAACTGTAGAGAAGTCCCATAGTTGCTTGAAAGAGTAGAGTCAAGTGAATGCTTGATCTCCCATTGCTGAATATTTTTTATCTGTCCTTCCGCCATCCAACGATCGCCAAAAGACTCGATTCTTTCATCAACTATGTAGCAAATGAATAAAAGTGTTATTGAATCCAATGTATTGGCGTTCCATAGTTTCATAAACATATCAGAGGCCAATCTTCTATGCTGATCTACATACTCCTTTAATCCAGTGAGTAGAGACTGTGCATTTGCGGAATATTTTCGAAATAAATCAATCCCCAATTCCAGCGTATCATCGACCACGGAACCGCCACCAACGGAGGATAGCAAATCAAAGGCATTGTCGATATTAACTTCGAAAATCTCGTCAGTATATAGCCAAGTCCTAACCATATCTTTAGAAACCTTGCGAACGCTATTTCGGATTATGTAATACAGCACAATCCGTTCATCATCAGTTGTAATTTCCAAACAATCAGAAGATGACATAACGGGAGGTTCAAATTTCTGCGAGTCCCTTGTCTTTAGAAAATCGGCATATCTTCTTTTGAGTTTAGTGCTTTCATGTGTAATAATTCCGACTTTTGTACGTGGCGCAGAAACCGCTTCGCTTACAACATCGTAAATGTAAGGAATGTCCGTATCGGAATCCAATCTGCGCAATTTATATTCATTACTTAGGAAGCCATACATATTGCTCGAATTGATTTCTGGCAATGCAATCGGAATTACCGGCACATCATCCTGATACCACAGAATACCTGCTTCATTCAAGCAGTAGGCACTTTGGTAGTAGTCAGTTGAAAGAATCGCAATGTTGACTACACTTTTTTTCAAGGCAGTTTTCACTTCTCCAGAAATCTTTTCATTGATGTCATTGCCGGGTAATGAGGAACAAAACACAGTTTGGCGAGGTATTCCTGTACCTGAGAAAAAATCAAGCAGCATATCAGCAATTGCTTTATCCGTTGAACGATGACTTATGAAAATAATCGGGCTCACCTTCTTTTCTTGCGAAAAATGCACTGTTTTCTGAGCTTCGTATTCAGCAAGTTGTTCCTTATAAGTCCTGGCAGAATTATTTAGTGTAAGGTAGTAGGGTACATTATCTGCCCACTGCACATTGATATATCCTCTTTCGCGCAGTTCTCTAAGCATACCGCGCAATTCATCATCGTCTCGCTGAGATGCCTGTTCAAAACGAACACCTAGCATTTGGACTGGATTGTCGGCTTGAAGAAGTTCTAGCAGAAGTTTTTCCGAATTTGCTGGAAGTTTTATAAAATCCATAGTTTGTCCTCACCGCAGTCTGAATGTGTTACAACCCCTTCACAATCTCCATAAACCGCTCCATAGAATATGCTCCCGGGTAGTCCGGCTGCTTGTTCTCGAACACCATGTAATACTTGTACTGTTTTCCGGCCAGCTTCGCCCACTGGTCACCGATTTTGGCTTTCTCCTTGGACTCATCATTATCAAGATGGTCGCCCTTGGTCTCCACCATCAGTATCTTTCCGCTGTTGAGCATCACGATGATGTCGGGGTAAGCATGAACGGGGCCGTTAATCTGGAAGCCCAGCCTGGAGATATTCCTGTGCCACCACTTGACGTTGCCCAATTCTGACAGTGCCCACACCACCTTGAACTCATACTCGTTCATATCTTCTTCGGCGGTATAGAGTGATTTCGGCACCATCGAGGTAAATGCCGTCGGGGAGATCACCGTTTGCAGCGCATAGTTGGGCAGGCAGGAAATCTTGTCCTGCTCCAGCCAGGTATCAAAGACGCTAGAGCGATGCTGGGCAATCAGCTCCTTCACTTTCCCCTGAATTTTTACGACATAAGGATACGGCGACTGCTCCAGCTCGGAGAGCTGATCTTCGCTCATGGTGCCGATCACCCGGTCGATGTACTCATCCAGCTCCCGGTCGTTGACGCAGTTCATCTTGGACAGCTTTTGTTTGGTAATGCCCTTACATAGAGAAAGCCGCTTTTCTGAGGGCTGGGTGTTGAACCATTCCCGGAAGAAACTGCTGTCGCCGCCAGACAGCCGCCACGCCTTTGCGGTGCTGTCTTTGCTGTCATCTACATCCACACGCGCCATCTCGGCATTGACGGTGGTGAAATCCACATGAGCGTCTTTGTCCCGCAGAGAAAAGCCACCCTCCAAATGCTCCAGTTCCAGGGTTTCGTGGGCTTCCGAAAACAGGCTGGGGCCAGTCTCCAGCATAAATTGGGGGAAGCGCAGGGCAGCTGCTTCGTCTGCAAATTCCTCATTCATTCGGAACTGATTCATTTTGTCGCGCACCTCCGATGGAGCCTGGCTCAAAGCGGTATTGTCGGCCTGGTTGATCTCGTCCTCATAGGTTTTGTTCTGTTGCAGGGCCTGTGACAGCATGGGGTCGGACTGCATAGTTCCATCCTGCACGGATTGCTCCGCCTCATGCGTTGCCGCTTCAAAACGCGCCTTCAAATCCGAGCCGTCTACCTCCGGCAGATCTGGTTCGTCAACGGGAGGCGGGACAATAGGAAGTTGCTCCGGCTCCTGGGTGGGTGCAGCCGTAATGGGCACGTCCACATCCTGTGCCCGGTAGTCGCGGCTGCTGAAACCGGCGCTGTTCAATCCGGCCACAACCTTTTCCAGCGTCTGGTGGAAGTCGGCAGAAGATGTGATGACATAGGAGAGATTCAGCACTTCACTGCTGTTCTTCTGCGTGTAGGGCAGCCGAAGCACACGGCCCAAAATCTGCTCCACATCCACGGTAGAAGTGCGGTTTGCCACCGTGGCCAGCACATAGGCAAAGGGGCAGTCCCAGCCCTCTTTCAGGGCATTCACGGTGATAATGTACCGGATGGGGCAGTCTGGGGACAGCAAGTCTACATTTTTCAACTCGTCTTTATCACCGGTTTTGATAGCAATTTCCTTTTCGGGAATACCGCCGTCCACCAGCGTTTTCTTGATTTTTTCGTATGTGGTGCTGTCCGCACTGTTGCGGGGCTGTGCCTGGAACAAAACGATGGGACGAATGTAGCGCCCGCTGGTTTCCTGTTCCCGCTTAGCCTGTGCCTCCAGCTTGGCGCGAATGGCGATAGCATCTCCATACACATCGGCCTGGGATTTCCGGTTATACACGATGACCGGCAGCTTGACCATGTTGGCCTTTTTCAGCCGTGCGGCGTCCACAAAAGAGATGATGTTGCTTTTCTTCTTGGGGGTAGCGGTCAGGTCAAACACAAAGCTGGGGTTGAAGTTTTGCAGCATTTCCACGCTCAAATCCGAAGTGGCATGGTGGCTCTCGTCCACGATGACCACTGGATTCAGATAGCGGATTACCTGGATCAGCGCCGTCTCATCGGTATCGGCCAGCAGAACGGACGGATCATCCATCCATTTTGCAAACTCGGCCAGATAGCCGTTCTCCTGATAGGCTTTGCGCCCTTCCTTTTTGCTGGTTCGGAAGGAATCATAGCTGAGAACAAACAAAGAAAGCTGTTCCGTCACCGCAGAAGGGGTAAAGTTCTGCCCCATGAGGGCCTGTTCCTTGGAGTACACCTGCACCCGCCCGCCAAAATCCACATCCAGCCGCTGGCGGTAGGGATGGTCTGGATTTTCCAGCGCCTTACGGGTCTGGGTCAGAATGGCCTCGGAGGGCACCAACCATACAACGGCCTTGGCCCGGAGCTGGGGCATGGCGTCAAAAATTGTCCGCAGAGAACTGGCGGCAATATAGGTCTTGCCTCCGCCGGTGGGCACCTTGGCACACACATGGGGCACACCGGGGAGCACATTCACATAATTCGGCATACCGCCGAAGCCTACCAGAACATTCTTTTCATTCCAGTGGGCCTGATACGCCTTTGCCGGGCTTTGCAGTTCCACCACCAGCTCCAGGTAGCGTGCAAGATCGGCAATGACTTCTTTCTGATAAGATTTCAGTTCCATTTCTTCACGCTCCTTTACAGCCGGGCAATATCTCGGGGGATTTTCTTAAAGGTGATGTTATGCTTACGCAGCGTCTCCTGGGGGATGGCGCACAGGTCAGCATAGATGGTGTAGCCCTCGGCTTTTGTCTGAACGGTAGCCAAAAAGGCGTGATCCAGCGTAGTGACACTTTCCCGCTCATAGTAGAAGTAATAGGCGGTGTTGCGGCACAGGCCCATGAAGTAGGGTTCGTCCGTGGGCTGTTCTGCGGGCAGGGGCTCTTTGGTCTCCATGAAGTAGACATATTCCCGGATTTTTTGCGGGCCTACTTCTTCGTTGAGGTCGCCGTCCGACAGCAGAAGCACAGGCCCCAGCTCATAGTAGCTGAAATTGCCGCCGGTGCCTTCCACTGCTTTTTTGCCCTCTCCATAGCCGTCAATCACCCTTTTGACGCGCTCGGCGGTGATGCTGTCGGCATAATCCTCCATTTCAACTAAGATAAATTTGCGGTTACCGCCGTCGGCCTTGTTCATATTCAGCACAGCATGGGCAGTAGTGCCTGAACCAGCAAAGGAGTCGAGAACTATATCATTATCTGAAGCTATCCATTTTACGATTCTATCAAGTAACAAAACGCTTTTTTCTGTATCAAATCCAGCATATGAGCCAGACAAAAGAATGTCCATCCAGTTGTCGCTCAACAGTTTTCCTGATTGTGGTGGAACATAATACTGGATCGTACCCGTTTCATTCATTCGGACAAAGTCTAGTTTTTCATTGGTTGCCATCAGATGCTCAATATAGTAGTCATCAATGGACATCTTATCTGCATATTCAGAAAGAAATTTTTCATAATTTCTAGTTGCTTTGCTAGCTCTTGTTTTTTCCCATCTCCATTGACCTTTTTCCGGGCAGTATCCGAAAATTTCATATCGCATAGTAGGTCTATCTGTTCCACGCCAAAACGTGTCCCACTTCCCCGCTTTTTCAATCTCAAAGTCTTTGGAAAGTTTGGGAAGTTTAGCTTGAGGATTCTTGGAATATAAGTAAATATACTCATGCCCTAATGACAATGCCTGCACAGTTTCAAACTGCGCCTGAACATTTTTTATACCTCGACGTACAGAAATACAATTTCTAAAATTTGCAACCCCAAATATTTCATCCATTATACATTTGAGATTTGCATATTCAAAAACATCAATGCTTACAAAAATAAATCCATCTTCGGCCAACAGCCGCTGCAACAGCTTCAAACGGGGGTACATCATACACAGCCATTTGTCATGCCGGGAGAGGTCCTCGCCCTCTTTGCCAACCACTTCTCCCAACCACTTTTTGATCTTGGGGTCATTGACATTGTCGTTGTATACCCATTTCTCATTACCGGTATTATAAGGCGGGTCAATGTAGATGCACTTTACCTTGCCCTCGTACCGGGGCAGCAGGGCTTTCAGTGCCTCCAGATTGTCACCGTGGATAATCATGTTTTCGCTGCCATTGTCCTCGGCGTGCTGTCCGGCTTCGTCATAGCTGTATTGGCGCTCCAGCACCCGGTAAGGCACCTCCTGGTGGTGGTTTACCACTTTATCTTTTCCAATCCATTCAAGTGTTGGCATGGGGTGTATCCTCCTTGACCCAAACAATTTGCTTTCTTTTTACTATCCCCCATGAATATACAAAAACCACCTTATCACATGAGGTCAAATCTCCACGCACAAATGCATGGATGTTTTTTGTAGTGCTTGATTTTGAAGCAACATCAATATATCGAAGTTCATCATATTTATAGGCTCCTGCGCTTTTCCTGCCGGTGTCTTTATCGGCACAGGAGCACACGGCAATTCTGTTTGAACCGCTGTATAATTCGCAAGCAATTTTCTCAATAATCAACGATTTATTTTTCTTGTTGAGAATCGAAGCCCTAAAATTTATCCACGAACCATCATATCCGCCTTCACCGTCTGGTTTGCCCGTACCGAACCGCACATCAATATCGGAAATAACAAGCAGTTTGCATCCAAAGCCACTGCACAGGTACGGAAAAACAAGACCAACAATGGTCCCTAACAGTGTTCCCCCTACGCCAATCAGCGCACACAATACATTTTCCGTCATACTTATTTTGTCTCCAAGTTCACTTCGGTTGTTTGATTGGTCGGCAGAAAGTCCACGATGTCTCCAATATTTACATTCAATATTGCGCAAATTTTCCCCAGTGTTTCCAAGGTCACTTCTTCATCGCGGTTTAGTTTTGTCATCGTATTGGGAGCGATTCCAGCCGCTCGGCGTAAGTCTGCCTTGCTCATTTTGCGATCAATGAGCAGTTTCCAGAGCTTATTGTAAGAGATGGCCATATGGGTACCTCCGGTCAGAAAATTCGACTGTATTATTATACCAGATATAGGGACTTGGGACAATTGGTTTTCGCACTCCAATACGAAAATCTCCAACTAGAACCGAGGATTCTGCAAGGCTTCCACGTATGCTTTGTCCAGCCGCCGCTGAACAAAAACAGGCACAGAAATCTGCCCGCCATCCGGACAAATCTCTGTGCCTGCTTTACCTGTTCTGGATGGTTATCATCCATCGTGTGGGAACCGGATGGATAGCCACATTGGGACGAAAAAGTCAGGGAAGCAAGTCTGAGCAACATTTGGGAACTTTATAATATCAAGAAATTTATAGATTCAGGTATGCGGCGCTTGGGTTGGACTGATGAGTAATTTTCAGAGTATCAGGGCCGGTGCAAAAATTTCCAGCAAATTCTGGGCCAATATTTCAGTGGACTTTCCAATGCAAATCTGCAGGAACTTTATCAAAAGGATGCGATAGACTGGCTTATTGAGCGAGGCTCCATACAAATTGGTAACAGCGGCCGATTGCAGGTCAGTCAATTTCGCGTTGTCTTGCTGGGAGATCTGTGTTATCACGAGGTGATTTGCCTTTTGTACTATGACAGGTCCGCGCCGGATACTACCGGCGGTATGATGGAACTATGTTCTAAGCGATCTTTCTGGTCACTGATGCCGACTATAGAAAACCATCAATTGGTCCAACGTCGAACAGAGCGTCTGCGACAAAGCAGGCGCTCCGTTTTTCTGTCCAGAGTATGTCATCTTTCATTTGATCTCCGGTTCCAGCTCATCAAATTCAGGGGTAGAGAAAAATTCTCCCAATGTGATCTCCAGACCATCGCACAGCTTTTTGATCGTGACAATGGAGATATCTTTCCGGGATTCATCCAGCATACTGTACACCGTAGACGGTGTTACTGCTGATAGCGTGGCCAATTCGTTCGGCTTGATGTTACGTTGACGGCAAATATCCAGAAATCGATTCACCACCGCCTGCTTTACTACCATATCGCACTCACCTCGATATGATAGTATTTATTTATGCGCAAACGCGTATACGCAGTTGCGTAATTTCAGGAAATAAATTATAATATACGCACAAGCGTAATTCTTTTGTGTGTAGTCGGCTGTACTAAAGAGGTGAGCGTCATGTCCATACAAACTTGCTGTTTTACCGGGCATCGTCCCCGGGCCTTTCCCTGGCGCTACAATGAAAAGGATCTGCGGTGCATGATGCTGAAATTCCGGCTAAAACGTGAGATCATCCATGCGATCAAACAGGATGGCGTCAGGCACTTTCTCACCGGTATGGCCTTAGGAGTAGATACATGGGCGGCAGAGATCGTACTGTCGCTGCGCAAACAGTTTCCCGTTACTCTGGAAGCTGTCCTTCCTTGCGAAGGACAGGATGCTAAGTGGCCGCTGGAGAGCCAAAAGCGGCATCAATCTATCATAACCCAGTGCGACAAGATAACGCTGCTTCAGACACGCTATACCCCAGACTGCTTTGACAGACGCAATCGCTATATGGTTGACCACAGCGATCTTATCATTGCGGTTTGGAATGGTTCTCCCAGCGGGACTGGAAATACAATTGCCTATGCGAGGTCTATGGGAAAGCGGATCTGTGTGATTCCTGCACACACCTGCTGGTGACGATTGTACCGATAGTGGAACAATTATACGTGTATTTCGCCGTGTTTTTCTGACAAAACTAAAATAATTAAACTTTTCGTTGAAAATCAATTGACACAGCACAGGGGATGTGATATAGTTTGTCTCGTAAAACTCTCTCTTTGTTGCGCCGGATCATCCGGCACATCTCGTCTCTCTTGTCCTGCCTGTCAGGACTCGTCCCTCTCTTACAAAATTCACCTCGGCACCACCTAATAATGTTTTATTGCCAGAGGATCTTATAAACAAGAGTACTATAATCGATTTCAAGAGTATTTGCCACGAGGTGAATACTCTTTTTTGTTTATCTAAAATCCAGGACACCAGTGTATTTGATCTATACACCGGTGTCCTTTTTCATATATATCTTCCTTTTTTCAGTATGTTGACGTCAACAAAAGCAATTACCAAGGCCCCATGGCACTGAGGGGCAGAAATCCGTGCCGAACCCCTGCAACTAGCCGCTTAACGCGACCCGCTTGGAGCCCCCGGAGACTGGCTCCCATCCCTGGTACGGCGACCAGGGATGTCCACTGCAAATGCCGTACCCGCCCCTGGATCCGGGGGCATCTCCTGCGTGGTGAGTTGCTATATGAGCCTGCTCTTTCACACGCAAACCCGCCCGTTACGCGCGGGGGGTGAACTGGTTATTTTGCGGGTTTCCCGGAAAATAACCAGTGATGGGGGCTGACACCGTGGTGGGTGCCAGCCCTGATAGGGGTCACTATATCCCCCTATACCAAAGATATGTACCGCTTTTAACTGCCCGCATGGGCTGGGGTGTGCCGTCACCCAATACGGCTATGTTTATGTTACCGAGACTTGCTGGCAGAAAGGAAAGGCTTATATGATAGACAACGCTAAAATTATGCCTCGACACAATGTGTGGAAAAATCCACAGCCGCTTGCAGATGAACCTAATCAGGTATTGAGTCTTGCAATGGGTGTCTGCGAGAAAGTGGTTTAACCATGGCAAGTATTGTATATGAGGCCAAGCAACTGGCTGATCGTCTCCGCAAAGAGATGGAAGACCGCAAGATATCGAATCAGACCTATCGTCAGTATAAAGATCGGGTAGTCAAGTTTGCCATTTGGTGCCGCAAACGGTATGGCTGTCGGCATATTGAGGAGTGCCCCGCCCATCTGCAGGACTACTCAGACTGGCTGGTAGCCCAGGGCTATAGCCCCAACACGGTACACAAGTATCTGGCCGGGGCAAGCAGAGTGTTTGGTGTACCTCTGGATTCGATCAGCAAGCCCAGGCGGGTGGTGGCCCACACCACCCGAAGCCGTGGCGTCAAGGCTGTGGATAGCCGCAGCGATGCCCAGAGGGAGGCATCTCCTGAGTTGTACGACTTTGCGTTGGCGGTGGGGATCCGTCGGAACGAGTACAAGCACCTCCGGAGCGATGACCTGGTAGTCGACGAATCCGGCTATCCCTGTGTCCGGGTCAGGCGGGGCAAGGGGGGCAAGTACCAGGAGCAGCGGATCGCACCGAAGGATGTGGGCTTCGTCCGCAGCTTCTTTGATGGTTCCGAAGGTAGGATCTTCTCGGACGAAGAGATGAAGAACAAGATCGACCTGCACCACCTCCGCGCCCTTAGGGCTCAGCGGGTCTATCACGACTACCTGGCGCGTCTGAAGAGCGACCCTGATTACCGGGCACAGCTCACCGAGGAGGTGCGCCGCCGCTGGGTACGCCTGTGCAGCAAGAGGTGGGATCCCAATTGTGTAGAGGGCAATTACTGTATCCGTGGCAACAGCCGCCGGCTGGCCCTCGCCCACGGGTTGCCTGTCAAGTATGACCGACTGGCGGTGATGGCCGTGAGTATCTTCCATTTGAGTCACTGGCGGTGCGATGTCACCGTGGCCAACTATCTATTGGCGGTCTAACCACTTCAAGCAGCTTCGTCAGTATCCCAAGATAAGTATCTCTATAAAACGGAAATAACCGATAAACTTGCAATTGCTCAAACAGCCTTTCCCAGTGATACAGAGCAAACGCCCTGGCATAGACTAAAGCAAAGGAGGGATGGCCCATCGAACTCATCGTACACTATCCCAAAACGCCAGAAAAGCAAGCGGAGCTTGACCATCTGGTCGCAAAGGTCCACGCACAATATGTGCTTGGCTACATAGAAAAACTGGACTGTCCCACCGAGCAAAAATTAAAGCTGATCGATGCCATCGCTAAGACCATTTCCGATGGTTGTAAGCATAAGGCGGGGGACTGATTGTCCCCCGCCTCGCATTTGCCTATTTGAAATATTTCTCCCAGGAGCTTTTCATCATCCGTACCGAGTTTTGTTCCCAGTTTTCCAACGTCCCGCTCGGAACGCCCAGATACTCTGCATACTGTGCTCGCGTCATACAGAGGCTTTTTCGCTTTGCCTTCACTTGTCGGCCCTGATCGTTGTACAGGAAGAGGTGGTACTCGTCCAACAATTCTGTGACCGGCACCCCAAGGATCAAGGCGATCCTCTCCATGACATTCAGAGAATAGTTCTCCCGGGTCGGATCCTCATAGTGCAGGTACGTGCTCCTTTCAATGCCGGCCAATGCAGCTACCTCCCGCTGTAAGAGCGCTTTTTTGTAGCGGTACCACCGCAGCTTGTCTGCCATGCAGGTGATCTGGTCAGGGTCGGTGTAGCGGATATTGAATTTTTCAGCCTCCAGCAGATGGTGTGGAGCAAGCAGGGGGAGGCTGTAACAGAACATCGGGGCAATCGCAATATCTCCTGATAGGTTCCGTATCAATACATACATATTCTCCGTGACATGACAGAGCATACGCCATGTTCCGTCAGATGGCGCTTGCTCTGCTACTTCAGCGTAGAAAAAGTCCGTTGTGTTAGAATAGCATTTTCAATACACCGGGAGGCATAGGTGGCCAGGCGCACGTTCTTATCTGCTTTAAAGGTAGATATCCCTTTGATGAGGCCAATGGTGCCGATGGAGATCAGGTCGTCCTGGTCCCCGGTCTGAGCGTAATATTTTTTTAACATGTGGTTCAAAGGCACAAGGAGCTTTTCTCTGCCCCATATCTTCCCTAAATATTAATCCAAAAGATAGTGAAGAAACGCTGTTTGGTAATATGCGGTTCGACAGCTATAATCGTCACTTGGATATATTCTATAACACACATATTCTGTTGCCTACATAAGCAAATGGAGCATACATGATGTATGCTCCATTTGCTTATGTAGGAGGAGGTGGTGAATCTTATGCCATTGAGTTTTCCCTATTACTACGGTCACGCCGGTGAACAATACGCTTTCTTTCGCATTCCAAAACTGCTAATCACCGATAGTCGGTTTGATGGCGTTTCCTCTGATGCAAAGCTACTGTATGGATTGCTGCTTGACCGTATGGAGCTGTCCTATCGGAACGGGTGGGTAGACGACCAAAATCGCGTCTTTATCATTTTTACGGTAGAAGAAGTCATGGAAACCCTGCGCTGTCGCTCTGAAAAGGCGGTGCGCCTATTCGCAGAATTGGACAGCAACAAAGGTATTGGTTTGATTGAACGCAAGCGGCAAGGACTTGGAAAACCGGCTATCATTTATGTGAAAAACTTTGCTGGCGATATATCCTGAACAAATCGAAAGTCCAGACTTTCGATTTTCGAAAATCATAGATGTGGCCGGAGTCTGCGCTTCTGTGACTTTCGATTTTCGAAAGTCTTGATTTTCGGTTTTCGAATTTCTTGACTTTCGAAAATCGAAATCTAATAAGACTGAGATATAGCAAGACTGAGAATAGAAAGAATACTACCCGAAAAAAGAATAACCGTAAGAAGCAACAGCTTTGTTAGAACAGGGGCCGCAAGGCTCCTTTTTTGTTGGAGGAGGTGTCCCATTGAAAACAATCGCACTGGCAAATCAGAAGGGCGGCGTGGGTAAGACCACCACAGCCGCCAGCCTCGGCATTGGTCTTTCTCGGCAAGGTAAAAAAGTTCTGCTGATCGACGCCGATGCACAAGGCAATCTCACTCAGATGTTGGGCTGGCCGCAGCCTGACGAATTATCCCCCACGCTCTCCACCCTGATGGAGAAGATCATCGCGGAGCAGCCCATCGCCCCCGGTGAGGGCATTCTGCACCACCCGTCCGGTGTCCACCTTGTCCCCGCCAATATCGAGCTGTCGGCACTGGAGGTTACGCTGGTCAACACCATGAGCCGTGAAACGGTGCTGCGGCAATATCTGTCCACCGTGGCAGACTGCTACGATTACGCGCTCATCGACTGTATGCCGTCCCTCGGTATGCTGACCATCAACGCCCTGACTGCGGCGGACAGCGTGATCATCCCCGTGCAGGCGCAATATCTTCCGGCCAAAGGGCTGGAGCAGCTTTTGCGAACCATCACCCGCGTCAAGCGGCAGCTCAACCCGAAGCTGGAGGTGGACGGCATTGTGCTGACGATGGTGGACAGCCGCACCACATTGGCGCGGGAGATCAACGCACTTGTCCGCAAGACCTATGGCGGTCATGTGTTCGCAAGCGAAATTCCCCGTTCCATCAAGGCGGCGGAGATCAGCGTGGAAAACAAAAGCATTTACGACCATGACCGCAGCGGCAAGGCGGCGCTGGCGTATGAAAATCTGACGAGGGAGGTGTTGAGCCTTGGCAAGCAAATTAAGCGGCATCGAACTGACCCGGTACGATGACCTGTTCAAAACAGACGCGGAGCGTGAAGCCGACCGGCAGGAGCGGATTCAGATCGTTCCCGCAGCAGAGGTTTTCCCGTATTCCCGCCAACCGTACACCATCGACCGTCCCACACCCGATTTGGTGCGGCTCATGGACAGCATTGAGCATATCGGTATCGCTGAGCCTCTGATCGTCCGCCCCCGTGATGCTGGCGGATATGAGATCATTTCCGGCCACCGGCGCGATTACTGTGCGAAGGCTGTGGGGCTGGATACCCGCCCCGTCCTCGTCCGCAATTACAGCGACGAGGAAGCGGACATTTTGGTCGTGGACTACAACATCAACCGTGAGGACTTACTGCCCAGCGAAAAAGCCAAAGCCTACAAGCTGAAGCTGGATGCCATGAAGCGGCAGGGCCAGCGGACAGATCTAACTTCTCTCCAAGTTGGAGAGAAGTTAAACAAGAAAACATCGGTAAAAATTCTCGCTGAGCAAGCAACTGATAATGTAACTTCAATCCAGCGATATGTGCGCCTGAATAAGCTGATTCCGCCGCTGCTGGACGCAGTGGATACAGGAACGCTCAAGTTCGTTCCCGCGGCGGATTTCCTTTCCCACCTGTCCGAAAAAGAACAGACTTACCTCCTGTTGGTCATGGAGCGCGATGAAGTATCCCCGTCGCTGGGACAGGCCCAACGGCTCAAGCAGCTCAGCGGTGAGGGTAAGCTGGAGAATAACATCATCGACCTCATCATGCGGGAGGAAAAGCCGTTGGAGCGCAAGGTCACGATTCGCAACGACCGCCTGCAAAAATACTTTCCCGCCAGCTACACCCCGAAGCAGATGGAGGATGTCATCATCAAGCTGCTGGAGGGCTGGCACCGCAAGCGTCAGCAGGAACAGGCGCGATGAGGAGGTGAAATCATGTATCGAAATGAATTACCTGATACCTGTTTTTCCGTTCTGCCTTCTACCGGGCAGCTTATTATCATCAAAAAAGGCGAGAGTGGCTATTATCCCTCCGAATGGGATACCGGAAACTGCGAGGAAAACCGCGAGATTGCCAGCAGCCATAATGTGCGGCGCGGCATTACGGATATTCAGGAAGCGGCAATGCTGGCAGGCTCCATGTTCGGCTGGAATACACCGGGCGCGAACCCGCAATGGTATTTGGACAATGCAAGATATGTGAATTCCAACATCGTCCAAGGCCATATCAAAGACCCAATCATGAGCGTGTACTATCCCGTCAGCAGTTTCCTGCTGCGCTATGAGATCATGGGCAAACAGCACTTTTATCTGCCCATGGACAAACTGCCGCAAGAGCTGATGAGCCAAAGGTCGCAGTTCATCATGCTGCCAGATCTGGTGCGTGGAGTGCCGGTCATGCCGGTGACAGCGACCTTTGCACAAAACAGGAGCTGCACCGTCCAGTTAGAACACGGTAGCTATGTAGTGGGGGAAATGGTCAATCAGGAATACCACATCACCGCCCGCGTCCGCGTCGGCAGTTCCGAGTTTGTCATAGGCGAATGTGAAAAAGCCCCTGCCCCCTTTGTCACATGGCAGCGCAACTGCAAAAACGACGGGGACGGCCCACCCAATTTCTTTTGGGGGCATTACCGCTCTGACCGTTCTTCCTGCATCGAGGATTTCTGTGAACGGGTCGGAAATGAATACAAAAAGCAACAAAATCGCACCACGCCGAAAAAAGAAAGAGGTGAAGCACGATGAGTGACCGTGAGTCGGCAAACATCATGAGAGAAAGGTTGACCGTTTTATGCGTTAAGCCAGGGGAGAAACCCAAATGTATTGAAATTGAAAGCGGCCTTGATGCGTTGCAGCGAGCGGTTGGAGGCTATATCGAAGCCGTATACCCGTATGAAGATCCTGTGGCGCTGATTGTAAATGAAGAAGGAAAGCTGAACGGTTTGCCGTTGAACCGTGCGCTCCGGGATGAGGATAACGATATTTATGATATTGTGGCGGGGCCTTTTCTGGTTGTCGGCCTTGGGGAATCTAATTTTACGTCCTTAACACCTGCACTGATGGAGAAATATAAAAAGTTATTTCATTGCCCGGAAGCCTTTATTAAGATGGGTGAACGTTTGACCGTCATTCCCATGCCGGAGCCGCAGGCCCGCAAATCTACAAAAGACCGAGGTGAAGCCAGATGACAGACCGTGAACCCGTAGACATCATGGGCGTTATCGCTTTTCCAAACCCTAACAAGGATGAGCGCATGATCCGCTTCATCGACAGCGAATACCACACGCTGTTTAGCATCCAAGACGGAGAAAGCATCGTCATCACTCGCTTTGACGGTGAAAAGATGGTTTTCCCTTGCAAGTACATTGACGATTATCATGTTTGCATCGGTAATTCTGCCTATCATATCTGCGAATTCGCGGAAATGCAGGAACGTAACGGCAACACTTATGTTCCCGGAACGCCAAAAATCAGCGCCGAGATTGGCACCTATGAAATCTATCAAATTTCCGCAACCGCTGATGTGGACTACTGTTTCCGGTCTTATGAAGCGGCGAAGGGGAAACTTCGGAGTGCTGATTATCAGCGTTCTTACGCCGGTATGTACGCAAAGGAAAATTCACTGGAGGATCTGTGGGCAAAGCACAATAGAGACCATCGCCCCTTTGCCCGTCGGATGCGTTCCCTGTCTGTAAGCGACATCGTGGTGCTGACGCAAGGTGGAAAGAAAACCGCCTACTACACGGATAGCGTTGGTTTCAAGGAAGTGCCGGAGTTTTTGATGCAGCAGAGGACACAAAAGAAACACAAAGAACGAGGTGAAGCCAGATGAGCTATGACGCGCAGAAGGTGACCTATCAGGAGGTCACGATTTTTGACCGACCGGCATTGTTTACGGAATGCCGCATTGACCGAGCCACCCTGCCGGAGGACGTATATCGCTACGAGCTGCGCCACGGGGATGAGGATTGGGGAGAACCGAGGGAGTTGGCCCGAAACCTCATGGTCAACTTCTATGGCACCGTCCTCACCCGCGAGCCGTTCCAGCTTACCATTGATGGCTGGATTCCGCTGGAGAGCGGTAGCCTTTCCTTTCAGGATGGCGGATGCCGTACCCTTGCGGAATTTCAGGAGAAATATCCCGCCAGTGATAAGGATGTCATTGACTTTTACAGCGTCAATGAGCCTGCGCTGCACAATCTCTACTTCTCCCGCAGTGAGGAACAGGACAAGACCGTGGGCTACGTGGGACATCTCCGGGGTGATTTTGGCAGCGGCAAGCAGTTTTACACAACATGGTGGCCCCACCAGCAAGATGCACTGAATACGCCGGAGTTTAAGGCCGATATTGACCGTACCGTAAACTGGCTGCGGGAGCAGCCGGACTCCCCGCTGCGGGACTTCGACAGCATGAACCGCTACTGCAACCGGTATGAGCAGATCTGCGCCATCAAGGGTGCGCTGCTTCTCTCCTGCGGCTTCATGGTAAAAACAAAGCGGTATGTGTATATGCTCCGCTGTACGCCGATCAAAGGTGATTATCAGTTTTATATTTACTGCTACCGGCGCGAAAATTTCGAAAAGGTATGTGCCGAACAGAGGAAAAATGACCGGTCACATAACAAAAAGAAATCGGAGCCGGAGCGATAAGGAGGTGCCAACTTGCCTACTAAATTTCAGCTTATCACAGAGCTATATAACCAGACTGTGCAGAGCGTCACCGGCAGCTATCAAAGCTGGACAGGCTTTCTCCGCGCGGCCTGCTATAACTACAAATGCCCCTTTGATGATCAAATTCTGATCTACGCCCAGCGCCCAGACGCCACCGCAGTCCTTGAGATGGAGCGATGGAATCGGCGGTTTGGACGCTGGGTGAATCGCGGTGCAAAGAGCATCGCGGTTTTCAGCGATGACGGCCAAAACTGTCTGAAGCTCTATTTTGATGTTTCGGACACCCATGCGTCCCGTTTTGCCCGTCCGCTGCCCATCTGGATGATGCACCCGGCCTTTGAGCCGGAGGTCATCGAAACCTTAGAAGCCACCTTCGGCAACCTGGCCGAAAAAGAAAATCTTGCGGACGCCGTGCGCTCTGCCTGCCACAATGCCGTGGCAGATAACATCACAGACTACCTGCAAGATCTCCGCGACTGCCGCGAGGACAGCCTGCTGGAGGAACTGGACGACCTCAATTTAGAGGTGTTCTACCGGGACGCGCTGGAGGTCAGTGTGGCATATATGCTGATGACCCGGCTGGGCTTACGGGCAGACGATTATTTCACCGCTGACGAATTTGCCCATGTTTACGAATTCAACACGCCGCCCACCATCAACGCCCTGGGCATCGCCACCAGCGACATCGCGGAGATGGGGCTGCGGGAGATCAGCCGCACAGTCATGCAGGCCCAGCGGGATCAGTTTTTTGCAAACCGCGCGAGAATCGGTTATGATGACCGCACAGAACAACACGAAACACCCCATGAAAGGAGCGAGCAGCATGGAGGTCACTTACAGGATGCAGAACGGCTATCAGGTGCCGAACCTGCTGATGCCGCAGACGCCGGAGGTGCATCTGGGCAAGTACGCGGAGCTGCGGAGAGAGTACCTGAAGAAGCACCGCAGGGTGCTTTACACCAACCTCAAGACCAGCGGCAAGCTGACGGAGCATCTGGCAGAGATCGAGCAGACCGCGCGGAAGATGGTGGAGCAGACCGTGGCGCAGATGGCGAGAGCCGAGGGCGTGACGGAGGCACTGAAAGCGACCGATCCCCTGCGCTGGACGGGACTGATGAACAATCTCCGGCACAGCGCGGAGGAGCTGGTGCTCAGCGACCTGATCTACGCCTGACAACCCAAGAACCCACAGAGGCAGGAAGTGATGAGCTTCCTGCCTTTGTCGATCACAGCGGAGATTATGTGCTGCTGGACCGCCTGCGCGCTGACTGCGACTACTTCCTCGGCGCAGGTGGACGCAGCGAGAAGCACCTGTGGACGGGCAGCGTTTACGCGCAGATCAGGAAAATGCGAGAGCTGTATGACGCCCTCCCGGAAAAACCGGAATGGCTGACCGCAGAAGCCATTGACCGCTACGCCGCGCAGATGGCCGCACCCTATCAGGTTGCAGCCTATCACCATATTGAAAACGGCTTTGACGATAAGCTGGACTATCAAACGCTGGAGGAAGCAGAAGCAGCAGCGCAGGGCTATGTTGCCGGTACGATGGAGGAAGATGGTTTTGCATACGACGGCGCTGCCGTCTATGACGCCGAAACACGCCAGTGCCTCTGCGTCTACGGTGATTATCCGGACGAAAAAGCGCAGGAGCAGGCAGCAGCCTTTGCGCTGGAGCACGACGCCGTAACCCCCAACGGTACGGAGCTTCCTGCTTTCCTGGATATGCACCTCATTGAATCGAATCTGCTGGATGACGGCGGGCGCAAGCACAAGCGACAGGAGATCTTTGAATACTTTCAGGCGCACAAGGGCCTTGCGGAACGCACGGAGTTCTTAAAAAACAGCTACAACGATATATGGGTGGAGGTGCTGACCGACGGTGTTCGGACAGGCTACCATGCCGAGAAAGACGGACTTTTGATGTGGGAGGGCAGCTACCTCTCCCGCACTTCGGAGTCTGTTTTTTCATGGTCGGTCATCACCGAAATGACCGGGGGCCTGATCGAGCGCGGCGAGTACAAGATCAAGCTGGGCCTGCAAAACGCCCCAATCGTTGCGGAGCAGCTTGCCCTGTTCGACATGGGCGGCGACGCCCCGGTGTACGAGACTCCGGCAGACACAGCCACCGGCATTCTGGCCCCGGCGCGCACGGTGCCGCAGGAGGTCATTGACCAGGCGCTTTACACAGCCGGAAACGAACCCGGCAGCGCCGAACGCATTGCGGTGTTCTATATGCGGGAGCATTCTGAACAGGAAAATATAGCGTTTCTGCGTCGGGAGTTTGGCACAGAAAATGGGCGCGGCATCGAGTACGAGGGCCGCAAATACGCCGTGTGGTTTATGGAAGATGGTATCCACCTCGCCCAAGGGGGCAGTGTCCGCACCGGGTACAGCAAGACCGTGGTTACATGGGAGCAGGCGTCGGTGCGAATCCTGAAACTGCTGGAGGCAGGTACTTACCTGTCAGCGGCAGAGTTGGAGCAGGCTCCGGACAAGGTGCTGCACGAAGCGATGGATGCCCTCCTGATGACAGCCCGTGACTTGAGCGACGCCGGACGCGAACGGGGCCTTTTTCCGCAGACGTTGGCCATCCATGACCAGCACAAGGGCTACCCGGAGCTGGACGAGGATATGGTTGCGTTCGCAAAGACAGAGGGCGGTCTGCAAACGCTGGCGCAGGAATATCACAATTTCCTTGACGCCTACGCCGCGGCCCCGGAGATCATGCGTTTCCGTGTCAGTGGCTATAACACCCACCGCATCGGTGTTGCGCTGGACGGCCTGCCCTACCCGGAGCGCTACTTTACTGCCCAGCCTAATTTCCTGCGTCAGTGCAAAATGTTCATCACCCAGGACGAGATCGACCATTACTTTTTGCGGGAGGGCGTCGAAAGCCGGCTGACGATCTATTCCCATTTCTGCTATTCCCTCTCGCCGGAGGAACGCCAGAAATTCATCAAGGGCAGCTTTGGTGAGTACAGCGGCGGAGCCCGCGCCGGGTATGGACACACCAAGACTTACAAAGGGCTGGACTACGAACGGGACTATAATTTCAAGAAATATGATACCGTCCATCTGACCATCCCCAATGTGGTCAAGGAGTATGAGCGCCTGATCGCACAGAAACGATTCCCCGGCGAGGATGCCATCGCAAAGATCCCAGAGTATGAGCGTGGGCAGTTGGCTCGAACCGTCTATAACGGTTTTTACAATGCGCCTGACGATGTTCCGCGTCCCTATCCCAAGGGTGCGGATTATTACGATGCGCTTCCCATGATCGAGGAGCAGCTGCAAGATAAGGGCAAGACTGCGGAAATGCTGGCGGCGTTGACCTCTCGGCTGGATGGGATGGACGAGAGTGACCGTTTCTATGATTCCGTCCGCCACGCAAGAGAGCGGCTTTCCGAATATGTGGACGGCACTTTCAGCCTGTTCAACCACCGGCATGATGCTCCTCAGCAGGAACGCAGCTTTGTGGAGCAGGTCGCAGAGGATGCAGCACGGCTTGCCGCAGAGCAGCCGCCCGCCTATGAGCGATTCAGCGTGATCGAAACGGACGACGGCTACGCCGTCTGGGACGATATTCGGGACGAAATTTATGTTGACAGCGAGGGCGTCCGTGAGACCTTCCCCAGCGAGTGGCAGGCTGAGGATTATCTGGAGCAGATCAGAAAGGCAGTCAACGAAAAGGAAGCGGCGGAATGGCTCTATGTGGAGCAGTCCAGGAACACCGCAGCGAAGCCGGAGCAGCCGCAGTCCGAACCTGTTTCAACTGCCGATCCCGTTATCGTTGGCACACGCCTGACCATAGATGGACGGCAGTTTGAAGTGGACAGCGTAGACGATCATACGCAAAATGTATCGCTGCGGGATGTGACCTTTGAAGGCGGGACGGGCTTTCCCATCTTCCGAAAGGAATCCATCGACTATGTCCGCGCTCACATGGAGCAGCCGGACATGGTGCGGGAAACCGCGGCACCGCAGACGGACGAGCCGCCTGCGGTACTCACCCCGCCGAAAAAGAAAAAGCAAAACGCGCTTGCCTATCCGCTGGACGCGAACGGCCGGAACTACCGCATCACCGATGACCACATCGGAGAGGGCGCACCGCTGGAGCGTTTTCGGCGCAATCTGGACGCGATCCGTACCCTGAAAACCGTGGAGGCAGAGAACCGCAGCGCCACCGCAGAAGAACAGGCGGTGCTGGCACAGTATGTGGGCTGGGGCGGTCTTGCCGACTTTTTTGATGAAAAAAACGCCCGGTACGGTGAACTGAAAGACCTGCTGACGGACGCCGAATACGCCGCCGCCCGCGAATCTACGTTGACGGCGTTCTTTACGCCGCCTGTGGTCATCCGCGGCATCTATGCCGCCTTGGGGCAGATGGGCTTCACACAGGGGAACATCTTGGAGCCGTCCTGCGGCATCGGCAATTTCCTCGGTATGCTGCCGGAAGATATGAGCGGCAGCAAGCTCTACGGCGTGGAGCTGGACGATCTCTCCGGACGCATCGCCAGACAGCTTTATCAGAAAAGCAGTATTGCGGTGCAGGGCTATGAGAAGACCGTCTTCCCGGATAACTTTTTCGATGTAGCCATCGGCAACGTGCCGTTCGGCCAGTTTCATGTGCCGGACAAACGCTATGACCGGCTGAATTTCCCCATCCACGAGTATTTCATCGCCAAGGCACTGGATCAGGTCAGACCGGGCGGCGTCATCGCCGTTGTGACCTCCAGCTACACTATGGACAAGCGCACCGCCAGCGCACGAAAATACATCGCGCAGCGCTCGGAGCTGCTGGGGGCCGTCCGTCTGCCCAACAACACCTTTAAGAGCGCCGCCGGTACGGAGGTCGTGTCGGACATTCTGTTCCTGCAAAAACGGGAACGAATGGTGGATATAGAACCCGAATGGGTGCACCTTGCCACCAACGAGGACGGCATCCAGATGAACAGCTACTTCATCGACCACCCGGATATGATCTTGGGCGAGATGAAGATGGTGTACGGGCCGTTCGGCCCCACGCCCACCTGTGAGCCGTACCCGGAGCAGCCGTTGGAAGCACTGCTGGCGGAGGCCGTTCAGAATCTCCACGGCGAAATCGCCGCCTACGACCGGGATGAGGAATTGGAGGGTGAGGATCATTCCATCGAGGCCGACCCCGCTGTCCGCAATTTTTCCTATACGCTGGTGGACGACCAGATCTACTACCGGGAAAACAGCCGTATGAACCCGGTGGAGGTATCCAAGACGGCAGAGAGCAGAATCCGCGGCATGATCGAGCTGCGGGACTGCGTGCGAACGCTGCTGGAATACCAGACCGAGGACTATCCCGATGAAGAAATACAAGCGCAGCAAGCCAAGCTGAATACCCTCTACGATGCCTTCACCCGGAAATATGGACTCATTAATTCCCGCGGTAACGCCATCGCGTTTGATCAGGACAGCTCTTACTTTCTGCTGTGTTCACTGGAAATTCTGGACGAGGATCGGAACCTGAAACGCAAGGCAGACCTGTTCACCAAACGCACCATCCGCAGCCACAAGCCCGCCGAAAAGGTAGACACAGCGGTGGAGGCGCTGGCACTGTCCATTGGCGAAAAGGCCCATGTGGATATGGACTATATGGGCAGGCTCACCGGCAAGGACGAAGAAGCGCTGTTTGCCGAGCTGAAAGGCGTGGTGTTTCTCAATCCTGACTACGCCGAGGGCGTAAATGAAAAGTACCTGCCCGCAGACGAATACCTTTCCGGCAATGTGCGTCAGAAATTGGCAGTTGCCCAAGGCAAGGCGGAGCAGGTCCCGCAGTATCAGATCAACGCCGAGGCGTTGGCGCGGGTGCAGCCCACCGACCTCACCGCCAGCGAGATCTCTGTCCGGCTGGGCGCTACATGGCTGGACACCGACTATGTGCGCCAGTTTATCTTTGAAACGCTGGGGACGCCCCGCAGTGTGCAATGGAGCATGAAAGTTCACTATTCCGGCATCACCGGCGAGTGGCGCATCGAGGGTAAGAGCAAGGATCGCGGCAATGTCAAGGCCATCAGCACCTACGGCACCAAGCGCATCAACGCCTATGAGATCATTGAGGACACCCTGAATCTGAAAGATGTCCGCATTTTTGATTATGTGTACGATGCCGATGGCAGGAAAACCGCTGTCCTCAACAAGAAGGAAACCGCCATCGCCCAGAGCAAGCAGGAGCTGATCAAGGATGCCTTTGCTGAGTGGATCTGGAAAGACCCGGACCGGCGCGAGGCCATCTGTAAGACCTATAATATTCTGTTCAACAGCAACCGTCCCCGTGAGTATGATGGCAGTCACATCAGCTTTTCAGGCATGAACCCGGAGATCACGCTCCGCAAGCACCAGGTCAATGCCATCGCTCACATCCTCTACGGCGGGAATACGCTGCTGGCACACGTTGTCGGTGCGGGCAAGACGTTTGAAATGGTCGCGGCGGCGATGGAGAGCAAGCGGTTGGGCCTGTGTCAGAAATCTCTCTTTGTGGTGCCCAACCACCTGACGGAGCAGTGGGCCACCGAGTTTTTGCAGCTCTATCCGGCAGCGAACATCCTTGTTGCGACCCGCAAGGATTTTGAAACCAAGAACCGCAAGAAATTCTGCGGCAGGATCGCTACCGGCGACTACGATGCCATTATTATCGGGCATTCGCAGTTTGAGAAGATCCCCATGAGTGTGGAGCGCCAGCGGGCCATTTTGGAGCAGCAAATTGATGAGATCATGTTGGGAATCCGTGAGGCAAAGGAGGCAAACGCTGAACGGTTTACCATTAAACAGATGGAAAAAACCAAGAAAGGACTGCAAGCCAAGATCGACAAGCTAAACGACCAGAGCCGCAAGGACGATGTGGTCACCTTTGAAGAATTGGGCGTTGACCGCATCTTCATTGACGAGTCGCACTATTTTAAGAACCTCTTTTTATACACGAAAATGCGGAATGTGGGAGGCATCGCCCAGACCGAGGCGCAGAAAAGCTCAGACCTCTTTATGAAGTGCCGCTACCTCGACGAGATCACCGGAGGGCGCGGCATTATCTTTGCTACCGGCACCCCCATTTCCAACAGCATGGTGGAGCTTTACACCATCCAGCGTTACTTGCAGATGTCGGCGTTGGAGGAGCAGGGCTTACAGCACTTCGACGCATGGGCGGCAAACTACGGGGAAACCGTCACCGCAATCGAGTTGTCCCCGGAGGGAACCGGCTACCGGGCCAAGACGCGCTTCGCCAAGTTTTATAACCTGCCGGAGTTGATGAGCGTATTCAAAAATGTGGCGGACATTCAGACGGCGGATATGCTCAAGCTGCCCGTGCCGGAGGCGCATTACCACAACATCGCCCTGAAACCCTCCGAGTATCAGAAAGAGATCGTGGCGTCGCTGGCGGAGCGCGCCGAGAAGGTCCGCAACCGGCAGGTGGACAGCAGCGTGGACAATATGCTGCTTATCACCAATGATGGCCGCAAGCTGGCGCTGGATCAGCGGCTCGTCAACCCCATGCTGCCCAGCGATCCCAACAGCAAAGCCGCCAAGTGCGCGGAGAATGTGTTTGAGATCTGGCGGCGCACCGCAGACCAACGCTCCACCCAAATGATCTTTTGCGACCTCAGCACACCGAAGGATGACGGCACATTCAGCGTTTATGATGATATTCGCGCGAAATTGCTGGAATTGGGCGTTCCCGAAAACGAGATCGCCTTCATCCACAACGCCAAGAGCGAGGTACAGAAGAAAGACCTGTTCGGCAAGGTGCGGAGCGGTCAGGTGCGTATCCTGTTGGGCAGCACCCAGCGTATGGGAGCAGGCACCAACTGCCAGCAAAAGCTCATCGCCTTGCACCATCTCGACTGCCCGTGGCGTCCGTCCGACCTTCAGCAGCGTGAGGGGCGCATTATCCGGCAGGGCAACGAAAACCCAGAGGTGGACATTTACAGCTATGTCACCGAGGGTACCTTCGATGCCTATTTGTACCAGCTGGTAGAATCCAAGCAGAAATTTATCAGCCAAATTATGACCAGCAAATCGCCTGTCCGCTCCGCCGAAGATGTAGACGAACAGGCGCTTTCTTATGCCGAGATCAAGGCGCTGGCCAGCGGCAACCCCATGATCAAGGAAAAGATGGATCTCGACATTGAGGTGTCCAAGCTGAAGCTGCTGAAAGCCAACCATCTTTCTCAGAAATACGCGCTGGAGGACGCCATCAGCAAGGGCTTTCCGAAACAAATCGCGGAAACGCAGGCGCGGATCGCCGGGTATGGCGCGGATATTGCCACGGTCAAGGAAAATACCCACCCAAACGCGGACGGTTTCTCTCCGCTTACGCTGGCAGGCGTCACCTACGCTGACAAGAAAGAGGCGGGCGCGGCGCTGCTGACCATGTGCCAAACGATGCTCTCCCCGGAGGCGACACAGATCGGCAGCTATCGCGGCCTGGCGCTGGAGCTGGCCTTTGATACCTTCGCACGGGAGTACCGCCTGACCATGATCAGGCAGCTCCGCCACACGGTCACGCTGGGAACCGATGTGTTCGGCAATTTGCAGCGCATGGACAATGCACTGGAGGGACTGCCCATCAAGGAGCAAACCTGCCGGGAGCAGCTTTCCAATCTGCAAACGCAGTTGGAAACCGCAAAGGCAGAGGTACAAAAGCCGTTTCCCCGCGAGGCAGAGCTGAACACCAAAACGGCACGGCTGGAGGAATTGAATACCCTGCTGAATTTAGACCACAAGGAGCCGGAGATCGTAGACGCCGAGCCGGACGAGGATCAAAGGCCGCCGGAGCGCCGCAGACCGCAGTTGGAGCGGTAAAACCAATAGAAAACGGAGGAAATTATGGGTTATCAGGAAAGCTGGCTCTATATCGAGCCGCAGCACAAATTCAAGAAATTGATCCAGGCATACGAAAAGGCGGAGCAGTCCGGCTACTATGAGGTGGCCGGTGCGGAACCACATTCCGTTATTGTTTTGAAGCAGCCCTTTGGCGATATTCCCGCAGGAAAGAAGCTGCTTTGGGTGTGCGGTGACCGTGGCTTTCACTGTGCCGCTGGCGTATTTGGCGGCGAGCTGAAATGCTCCGGCAGGCTTCGCGTGATCCCGGTGGAGGAGGTGCTGGACGGCACCGACGATCCCCGTATGGAGGGGCTGGACTTTGACAGTCCGGCCCCCAGCGAAAACGCCTATATGAAACGATACAGTGTTGCCAATTACGCCCACCGGATGCGGGCGGGATTGGCGAGGTAAGGAGGCATCCTTCGTGACAAAAGACCAGTTGGAGAATAAGCTCTATGAGCGTATGTCCGCAGAGAATGAGGCATTTCTGGCAGATCTGAAAACAAAGTCTGCGGATGAGATCATTTCTCATGCCTACGAGATCGCCTGCCGGGACAATTTTCTGATGCTCTTTGAAGATGAGACGCCCCTGAACCAGCGGCAGCTTGAGGTACTGATGGAATTTGGCCATCCGCTGTCGGCACTCTACGACGATTGGCTCAACAGGGACACAGACGAAATGGAGCAGCTGCGGGAAAGCATCATATCTCTTTCAAATGATATTTTGAGTGAGCATGCGGAGAAAAAATACCATGACCCAGCCCATGTATGGAAAATCGCGCCAAGAAGCCTATGCCCTCGATGAACTGCCGGAATGGAGCGCAGATCATCGCCGCAGCGTGGAATGTTCACGGGCATTTCAAACTGAGGGTGGTCCCGCTTACCATGAGCAGACCTTTCCGTTGTTCCTGAAAAAATGGGAATCGGACTTTGGCAAGGAACGCTGTATGTTTGTGCTGGCCTGCACCATGCGGCAGCGCACCGGTGACGAACGATTCTACCTTCCGGAACGGGAAGCTGCCGCAAAATTCAAGGCGCAGATGGACCGTGTCTCTAACCGCATAGACGACTACGCTGTAAATACGCACTCCTGCATCGTCAATGCCGCGATGGAATGTCTGGCAAGGCCGGAGCGAAGCAAAGAGAAGTCTGCTGTGCAGAAGAAAAAGCAGCAGCCGGAGCGATGACCACAGCCCCTCACCGCTGCCATGGAACGAGCGTTTTTGAAATAAGACGGATGGGCGCATACCTCGTTGCTTTTATGTCATTGAAATGTTGTGTGATTTTCGTAGAAACATTTCAATGAATCTGTAGATTTTTCTCTTGATCCAGAGTATAATAGCCGTTGAAAAGTAGTATGATAATACCGGTAAGTTTTCAACGGAGGTTGGGTTATGGAAATCAAACGAGATCGCTATTTGAAGAAAATCATCTCCTTTATGTGGAATGGTCAGGTGAAGGTGATTACCGGCATCCGCAGATGCGGCAAGTCCTATCTGCTGCACAATCTGTTTAAAAGCTACCTTCTCAGCGAGGGGGTTGCCGAAGATCATATTCTGTCCTTTGAGTTGGACTTGACCCGTGATATTCGCTATCGCAATCCGTTGGAGCTTGCGTCCCATGTCCGGGAGATCGTGGAACACAGCGCAGACCAATACTATCTCTTTGTGGACGAGATCCAGATGTCCGACGAGGTTCCGAATCCCTACAATCCAGACGGGAAGAAGATCACTTTCTACGACGCACTCAACGATTTGAAATCCTTGTCCAATTTGGACATTTATGTGACCGGCAGCAATTCCAGAATGCTGTCCTCCGATATTCTGACTGAGTTTCGAGGGCGCAGTGATGAGATCCGTGTGCATCCGCTTTCCTTTGCCGAATACTACTCGGCTGTCGGCGGCGATAAGCAGGATGCTTTTGACGATTTTGCTTTCTATGGCGGTATGCCGCTGATCCTTTCCCGTCCCACGGATGCTGCGAAGATGGCTTATCTGAAATCGCTGTTTTCGGAGGTTTATCTGAAGGACATTGTTGAGCGGAAGAAGATCAAGCGTGAGGATGTGCTGTCCGCAATTCTTGATCTGCTGTGTTCGTCTATTGGCTCTCTGACCAATCCAACGAAGGTTGCAGCCGCCATCAACACCGTGCAGAAGCGCAGCGGTGAAAATATCGTTGCCTTGAACACCGTGAAAGCCTATATGGATCACTTATCGGATTCCTTCCTCTTCACCGAATGCAAGCGCTGGGATGTCAAGGGCAAGAGCTACTTTGACTATCCCAACAAATACTACTGTGAGGACATTGGACTGAGAAATGCCCGTATCGGTTTCCGCCAGCAGGAAATGACACACATCATGGAGAACATCATTTTCAATGAGTTACAGCTCCGTGAATGCTCTGTTGACATCGGCATCGTCTACGGCAACGAAAAAAATGCCAAGGGCAAGGTCACGCCGATCGCACGAGAAATTGACTTCATTGCGACCTCCGGCGGCAAGAAGACCTACATTCAGTCTGCCTACGCACTGGGAACGGAGGAAAAGGCAATCGTCGAGAATAAGCCCTTCGCGCTGACCGGCGATTCTTTCCCGAAGATCATCGTGCGCCATGACATTCGCAAGCGTTGGTATGACGACAATGGAATTCTCAATATCGGCGTCATCGACTTTCTGCTGGATGACACGCTTGTCTAAATCACAGCAAAACAAAGTAAAACTCTATAAAAATAAAGCGCAGGCAGAAATGCTTGCGCTTTTCTCATGTACCAAGGAGGTGAGCATCACGCCCTACTTATCGAAAGATCAAATCGCCGCCGCCCGCGAGATGGACCTGCTGACCTACCTGCGGCGGTTTGAACCGGAAGAGCTGGTCCATATCGGCGGAGACACCTATGCCACCCGCACCCACGACAGCCTAAAAATCTCCAATGGAAAATGGTGCTGGTGGTCGCGTGGTATCGGCGGCACAAATGCACTGGACTATCTGACAATGGTGGAGGGGCTTTCCTTTCTGGATGCCGTGCAGCGTATTCTCGGAGAACCGCTCCATGTGCCGCCCAAATCAGAGCCGACCGCACCGCTCCCGAAAACTGAATTTACCCTCCCACCCAAACACGCCGACACCCGGCGTGTTTTTGCATATCTGCGGAGCCGGGGCGTTGACGCGGAGATCATCAACCACTGCATCAAGCATGGGCAGCTTTACGAGGACGCCGAGCGTCATAACTGCGTATTTGTGGGTTATGAACATGGAACCCCTGCCTACGGCGCACTACGTGGGACGCTCTCAGAAACCACCTTCGTCGGTGAAGTCCCCGGCAGCGATAAGCGGTTTTCCTTTGCCGTTCCCCTTTGCGCCGGCGGCAAAACCCTCTGCGTGTTTGAATCCGCCATAGACGCCCTTTCTTACCTGACGCTGCTGAAGCTGCGCGGGCAGGATTGGCGCGCCGCCAATACGCTGTCCCTCTCCGGCGTCTATCAGCCGCGGAAGGATGGCTCAATCCGATTCCCCGCGGCGCTGGAGCAATACCTGAAGGACAACCCCGGCGTGGCGCGGATCGTGCTGTGTCTGGATAATGACGGGCCGGGACGGGCGGCATCGACGGCCATTCAAAGGAGCCTTCCCCAATATGAGGTCATCGACAACCCGCCTCGCAGTGGAAAGGACTACAACGACCGGCTCCGGCTTGTGAAAGGAATCGGCGGCAGGGTAAGGACCCGTGGCGGTGACGCACGCTGATTTCCTTTTTCGGCTGGTTTAGGACTGCAAGCGGCCTGCGGCTGCTTTGCAGTCGCAAGCATAGCATTTGACCGGTCAAATGCGCTTGTTAAGGGGCGCAGCCCCTTAATATCCCCATACCCAAAGAAGGTGAACTGTTGCGAAAACGATATAAACGAGTGGAAATCCACTTAACCGAAGAAGAACACCGCCATTTGAAAAAGCAGGTGTCTTATACAGGCTTGAGTACAGAATCATTTATCCGTAGCCTCATCATGGGCCTTACCCTGTATCCACGTCCGCCTGATGAGTATGCCGAGATACGCCGCCAGCTCGCCGCCATCGGCAATAACATCAATCAGATCGCCCGCACAGTCAACGCCCGTGGCTTTGCCAGCGGTGAGGACATCGCCGCAATCACGGCGGCGCAGGAAACGATCTGGAACATCGCGGAGCGGCTGTGACATGGCATACACCAAGGTATTCGCCATCCGCGCAAGGCTGGACGACCGCGTGAAGTACGCCGTCAATGGGGAAAAGACCGAGCTGGACGAGCGGATCGTCTACACCGCTGACCCGGAGAAAACCGATACTGTGCGCTTTGTGACCACGCTGAACTGCCGGTCTGCCGAAACCGCCTTTGCTGCCATGCAGAAAACGAAAAAGAAATACAAAAAGACGGGCGGCGTTCTCGGCTACCACTTCATCCAATCCTTTGCGCCCGGTGAGGTGACGCCGGAGCAGGCCCATGAGATCGGGTGCGAGTTTGCGCGGCGATTATTCGGTGAGGATTTTGAAGCCGTCATCGGGACCCATTTAGACAAAGCCCATCCCCATAATCACATCGTGGTCAATTCTGTCTCCCGCACGGACGGACACAAGTACCATTCCAGCCCGGAGAGCTACTACAACAATGTGCGCGGCACTTCGGACGCACTGTGCCGGGAGAATGATTTATCCGTCATCACCCCGCAAGGCAAGGGCAAGCATTACGCCGAGTGGAAGGCGGAGCAGGGCGGCAAGCCCACGGTGCGCGGCATCATCCGCGCCGACATCGACGCCATCATCCACCAAGCCTACACCTACGATACCTTTCTCATGCTGCTGCGACGAAACGGCTACGAGGTGCGGCGCAGCCCCAACCGGAAATACACCACGGTCAAGCCCCCCGGCGCAAAGCGGGCGATCCGCTTGGACAGTTTGGGCGAGGGCTACACCGAAGCGGATATTCTGCTGCGGCTCTCCCGCCAGCGGCACAGCGGCATGACCCCGCCGATCATCGCCCATACCGTCAAGCGTTACCGCATGAAGGGTAAGCTGTCCACCGTCCGAAAAAAGAAAATTACCGGCTTTCACGCACTCTATCTCCGCTACCTCTACCTGCTGCGTGGGGGCAGGCGGAAGAAACTGCCGCCCAAGCTGCCCTTTTCCGTCAAGCGGGAGGTCATTCATTTGGAGCGGTATGAGCAGCAATTCAAATACCTTTTATCAAGCGGAATCACTACCGAAACGGAGCTGGAGCAGCGCATCCGTGTGCTGGAGTGGGACATCCGCTTGCTGGAGGAACAGAGAAAACCACTTTATCAGGAAAGGAGGAATACCAACGATGAAGAAGCACAAGCCAAGTACAGCGCGGAGATCCAACAGCAGACTGCCACCCTGCGTGAAAAGCGCGGGGAGCTGCGTCTGTGCCGCAGGATACAATCGGACATTCCGAGGGTATCCCAACAATGCCAGCAGGCGCAGGCTAAACGGCAGGAAAATCTAAAGAAGAAGGAGGAACACGAGCATGAGTACCAACGGTGAAACCGCTGACCTGATGGTGCGTGAGGGCATCCAGATCACCGAAAGTGCCCTCAAGCTGGCAGGGCTGGGGGCGAAAAATCTTGCCGCTCTTCTGATTGCCCTTGCCAACGACAATCAGAAGCTCGCCGGTAAAACCAACCTCAAGCGCCTGATCCACGACGGCGAGGAGCTGACGATCTTTTCCGTCAAGCAGGAGGACTTGAAGGGCTTTCAGATGGAGGCCAAACGCTACGGCGTCTTGTTTTACCCCATCGTCAATAAGGTGGAAAAGACCGGCACGGTGGAGATCATGGCGAAGGCAAGGGATGCCAAGCAAATCAACCGCATTTTTGAACGCATGGGCTATCCCGCCCCGGTGAAGGAGGATACTGCCGCAAAAAAAGAGAACGCCCGCGCTCCGTCCGAGAACAGCTCCAAGGAGCGCGGGACTGGTGCGAGAGCGTCTACGGAACCGGCTGCGGAGAAAGCTGATGCCCGCCCCTCTGTCCGCAGCCGCCTGATGGCACTGCAAGCTGCGGCAGAACGGGATGGCACGGCCCCTACCAAGGACACCGTGCGGGAAGCCATTCAAAAGGCTATGCCCACGCGGGAATAAATTGATTTTGAGAAGGAGAAACGAACATGGCAAAGTTAGACGATTTGATCCAGCAGAAGCAGCAGAGGGACGAGGACTGGAAGGCAAAGAAAACAGCGGAGCGCGAGGAATTGGGACAGCTATCCGACGATGCGGTCATGCGCGTCACCAGTGAACCCGACGCCTATCTGCACTATCTGGACACGCAGGCCATCAACCCGCGATACAGCGCGTCCAATGTGATGCTGGCGATGGCGCAGAACCCGGAGATCACTTACATCAACAGCCTGGAGGTGTGGAACCGGCTGGGGCGCAGCGTCAACCGTGACGAGAACGGCATGAAGATTCGTGTGTCGGATACCTACGTGAAGGACGGAAGGGAGTATCACGGCTATAAGATCGGGCGTGTGTTCGATATTTCCCAGACCCACGGCAAGGCCGGTGTTCCGGCGCTGAGCCTGAAAGACAATACACCGGAAATGGACGCCGCCCTGCGCCGATTGCTGGACAGCTCCCCCGTTCCCGTGGTCACCAGCAGCACCATGTACCAGGATGCCGTTTATGATCCTAAAACGCAGAGCATTACGGTATCCAGCCGCCTGATCGACAGCAAGATCTTTGCGGCGCTCTCCCGTGAGATCGTCCACGCCGGTATCCATGACCACGGACGCTATCCCTACTATACCCGCGAGGACTGCGCCATGGACGCCGAGAGCGTCAGCTATATGCTCTGCCGCAATTTCGGCGTGGAGACCCCGCAGCCCGATGTGAGCCGTGTGGGGCAGGTGTTTGACGGTATGGAGGTGCAGGATCGCCGCGGCGTGGTAGACAGCCTGCAAAAGTATTTCCGTAAGCTGCAAAATGATATTCAGCGTGAGATCTCTCCGCAGGATCGCAAGCAGCCGGAACAGAACCGGCCCGTTCGCTGAGAAAGAGAGGCGTAATGTGAAAAAGAAACTTGCATTTGCTCTCTGCACGGCGCTGATGCTGTGCAGCATGAGCGTCGCGGCGCTGGCCGCAGAACCCATGACAGAAGCCGATACGGTATCCACAATGATCTCTGCCGCAGATACGCTCCCCAGCGTTTCCGCCTATCCTGCCGAGGTCAGAGCCAGCGAGGAAAACGGTGTGTACCGATTAGAAAAGGTCTACTACCTGACCGCAAAGGACGATCCCGCCACGATTCCCACCGCTGACTTTGAGCGCGAGGGCCGCACCTATACGCTCCTTGATTTGCTGAAAAATGACCAGACAGAAACGGACACGCGGGAACATATCGAGGTGGTCACGCTGGAGAGCAAGACCAAAGATATGGCGGAAATTCTGAAAATGCTGGAACCGAAGTTGGAGGTCAAGACCGAGGACGGCTATGAGGGTATCCTGTCCCTTGACCATACCACCATTCAGGTGGAGGCCGCGGGCTATGGGACCAGCAGCCGCACGGTGACGGCGGAGCGCACCTATCCCAACCTCTCAGACGCGGATGTGTCCCTTGTTCCTAAGTCTGTGAACGAAAATGGCCGCACCCTGACTCTTGCCGATGTAAGCTGGCAGGAGGCGGCAGTCGATCCCACGGACGGCTATGATATTCCGATTCGTTATACTGCCGTGGCAAGCTACACCGGAACTGCCACCAGCAAATACGCCACTGGCTACACCGTCACGGCGGATTATAAGGGTGACGTCACCCGCACAAGCTGTGATACGGTGGTCTATACCGCTGTCTTTTCCAGTGTTGGGAATACGGCAGTGAAAACCGGACGCAGTAATTTTAACTGGCTGTGGCTGCTGATCCCCGTGGGAGCGGCGGCGCTGGGCGGCTGCGGCTATGCCGGTTACAAAGGCTACAAGCACTACATCAATAAGAAAAGAGGGTACGCCGCATGAAAAAATATCTGACCACGCTGCTGGCCGCCTGCTGCATGCTGGCGGCTTTTTCCATGCCTGCATCGGCATTGGAATATCACTTTGACGGCCCGGACGCAGGACTGTTCGGACGCCCCACCTGTGACGATACCATTTATGTCACTGCGGCTGAATCCGTCAATACGAACCGCAGCAAGGACGCCGCCTACATCCCGCCTGCTTTTGGCTCGCCTACCTCTTATACGCTGAATGCCGGGGAGCTGCTGACACCAAACCTTGTGAGCGGTTCAGTCGCGGGAACGATCAGCGGCACAGGCGGTGTGACCGTCCTGCCGCCTACGACTTCGGGCAGTAGCAGCGGAAATGCCGGCTCCTACACGCCGGTAAAGTACACCGCGGTCACGAAAGACCTCTATTACAGCTTCGGCTACCTCGGTACGCTGAAAATCCCCACCCTCGGCCTGTCCGTCAAGGTGTATCAGGGGACGGACGCGGATGCGCTCCGCAAGGGCGCGGGACATTTCGCCAGCACCTCCATTTGGGAAGGCAATGTGGCGATTGCGGGCCATAATCGGGGCGTCAACAATCACTTTGGCAAAATTCACACCCTTGACATTGGGGACACCATCAAGCTGACCACCCAGCTCGGCACACGCAGCTATGAGGTGTACTCCGTCAGTAAAATCGGCGTGGACGATACCAGCGTTCTGAATGACAGCACGGAGAACATCATCACCCTTGTCACCTGCGTGATGAATCAGCCGGATTACCGCTGGTGTGTGCAGGCTCGACAGAAGTAGTATTGATGTGAATAATTCCGACAAGAAAAAAGTTATTCACATTGATGTTAAAAACTTTACTTGACGCAAAGGGGGTGATATAATGGCTGACAAAGGTGGTGACAGAATCATGGAGTTAAAAAACAGATCGCAGTACCTTGATAAGCTCATTTCCGTTCAGGATATGGAGATCATCAAGGTCGTGACCGGAATCCGGCGCTGCGGCAAATCCAGCCTGCTGAAATTGATGATGGCGCATCTGCGGGAACAGGGCGTCATGGAGGAACAGATCCTCTCGATGAACTTTGAGTCCATGCAGTTTGCAGACATGGACAGCAAGCGGCTTTATCAGTATGTGATGGAACGAGTCCCCAAGGGTAAGCGGCTTTACCTGTTTTTAGACGAGGTGCAGAAGGTTCGGGACTGGCAGGATGCCGTGAATTCCTTCCGTGTGGATCTGGATTGTGACATTTATGTGACCGGTTCCAACGCCTACCTGCTTTCCTCCGAACTGTCCACATATCTGTCCGGGCGCTATGTGGAGATCAAGATGCTGCCGCTGTCCTTCCGTGAGTTTTTGGACTTCCACGGCTATCTGCTGGAGGAGTACAAAGCCCCCAACGGAATGACGAAAAAGCGTGCCAAGGGAAAAGACGGCGAAGCGTATGAGCTGCGCGACCTGTTTGAAGCCTACGCACAGTTTGGCGGTATGCCCGCGCTGGCCGAGGCGGAGCTGGATCAGGAACGCGCCAATATGCTGCTGGATGGCATTTATTCCGCTGTGGTCGTGCGGGACATTCTGGAGCGCGGCAAACGGAAAGAACAGCGGGCCGTCACCGACGCGCTGCTGCTTCGCAAGATCATTCTGTTTCTGGCTGACAACATCGGCAACAACACCTCGGCTGCGTCCATCGGGCGCACCCTTGTCAGCGAGGGCCTGTTGGACGATGGCAGAAAGACCAAGCCTGCGGTGCAGACTATCTCCGCCTATATCGACGCACTGTTGGAGTCCTATATCTTTTATGAGGTCAAGCGGTTTGACATCAAGGGAAAGGACTACCTGCGGACGTTGGGCAAATACTATATCGTCGATCCCGGCCTCCGCACCTACCTGTTAGGAAACCGGGGCGGCGATGTGGGACACATTCTGGAAAACATCGTTTATTTTGAACTGCTGCGGCGTGGTTATGAGGTGGCCATCGGCAAGGTTGGTGAAAAGGAGATCGACTTCATCGCAACAAAGATGAATGAGAAAAAGTATATCCAAGTCACTGACAACATGAACGCCCCCGAAACCCGCGCACGGGAGCTTGCGCCGCTGCAAGCTGTGCAGGACAATTACGAGAAGATCGTGATTGCCATGGACTGCGACCTTATCAGCGACGTGGACGGTATCAAAATCGTAAAGGCGCTGGACTTCCTGCTCAGCGAAGTGTAACTAAAAATCCGCTCTGAAAAATCAGGGCGGATTTTTTGACACACGGCGGTATCCGCGATACCATGAAGCCATCAAAGGATATGGAGGTACACACCATGAAGCGAGGAAGTTTTGCAGCCGGTTTTCTTACCTGCCTGCTGTTGGCTGGCGTCACTACCACGGCGTATGCTGCCGGGATCATGGCCGAGCGCAGTACCCATCGCGTATTTGTCGATGGACGGGAAGTACAGATGGAAGCCTATGTCATCAACGGCAACAACTATGTGAAGCTGCGGGACATTGGCGAACAGGTCGGTTTCAATGTTTATTGGGACAGCGTTAACGGCTGTGTGCAGGTGGAAAGCGGAAAGCCCTACACCGGAACCGCACCCCAGCAGACTGCCGCAGCACCCACAGACGGTTCCCGGTATGTTCCCAAGGTGGGTGATGTGATCCGCTGCGACGATGGCACGGACTACACTATTAAAGATGTGTCCCGCTGGAACAACAACGCCTTTTCCAGCGCACCGCTGGGAGAACTGCCTGCCGCCACCTGTGACTGGAGCAAGCTGCCCCAACCGGAAATGCCGAGAGCGGAGGCGCGTCACTTCACCAGCGGCGGGCAGGACTACCTATTCCAGCGCAATCTCTACGAAACACGCCGGATGCTCTATACCTTGTATAATGCCATCGGGGGCAACCCGGAAACATGGCAGAACGGCCAGCCGGTGAAATTCCCCAGCGGGAATGACAAGGTGAAGATCAACCTGACCATTCCCGCAGATGTCACGCCGCAGAGCTTTTGGCCGTGGCGCTCGGAGCAGATCACAGGGCTATTCAATTCCTGCCCGCCGGGGACTTACTCTATGGAGGCATGGAATGTCTACAAAAACGGCGTGTTTCAATACACTGAGTACAGCATCTATGTGAGCTGACAACTTCATATCTCAACGCGCGGGCGGTATGCAAAAGCATACCGCCTTTTCTGTTTCCCAAAATCAATAAAAGGAGAAAATGCACATGAAAAAACGATTGGTTTCCATGCTCCTTGCACTGGTAATGGTGCTGGGGATGCTCCCGGCCACGGCCCTTGCCGCCAGCAGTGAGGAGGAAGCCCTGGGCGAAGTCAATATCTACAACGGAGAACAGAAGCTCTCCTATCTCTCCATCAATGGCCGCATCCGTGAGCTGATCTATACCTATTTTAATTATGTGGACAGCAACGGCAGGACAAAGGAGATCCCCGCGTACTGCGTCAACCCCAACACCAAGGGCGTCCCGCAGACTGTTGGCCCCGGCGAGAGTATCAAATACATCGCCAAGGAAAAGGGCAGCGATCCAAAGGTCATGGGTATCATCGCCAACGGCTATCCTACCCGCGGCTTATCGGAACTGAAGCTGGAGAACAAGTACCACGCCTACTATGCGACCAAGATGGCGCTGTGGTGCTACCTGCTCCCCAACTGGAACATCAACAACCTGAAGGTCAATCCCAATCTCACAGGAAAAGAGCTTCAGCGGGCACAGGCCATCCTTGCCGCAGCCAAGGACATCTATGTGCGCGGCACGGCATGGAACAAGGTCTACTCGCCCCGCGTTACCGCTACCCCTGACCGGGACACCGCCTATGCCGTCACGGTGGACGGACAGCAGTACAAGCAACAGGTGTTTACAATTCACTCTGACACATGGGTGTGCAATTACGCCATCCGCGTAGCCTTCTCCGATCCCGCCTCCGTCCCCGCAGGAGCGCGCATTGTGGATATGGACAACAAGGATATTACCACCATCACCACCTCCGGCACCGGGGATGGCTACGGCGGTAAATTCAAGGTGCTGTACCCTGCCGCTGAGGTGGCGGGCAAGACCGGCAGCGTCCAGCTTTCTTTTACCACTGATGTTTATAAGTATGCTGTGTTTTATGCTGTGTGCGCGGAGCAGAACAAATACGACCAGCTCCAGAACTATATGTGCGATACCGATCCTACCATCACCATGCGCCTGTCCGCATACAGCAATTTCAGCGACGGGGAAAAGCCCGAAGAGCCCGACACCGGTCTGAAGCTCATCAAGCTGGAAAAGGGTACGGATACCCCTCTCAGCGGCGCTATTTTTGAGGTGGTCGATCCCGACGGAGCCACCGTCGGCACCTTCGCCACCGGCTCGGACGGCACCGTGACCATCCCTCTGACGCTGGCGGGCAACTACACCGTGTATGAGCGTGTAGCGCCTTTGGATCACCTACTCAGTGATACGCCCGCACAGAATATCAAGGTTGAGTATGGCAAGGTGGCGGAGCTGACCTGCTGGAACGAGTCTTACGGAACGCTTCGCATCGAGAAGCTGTCCGACACCGGGGCGCACCTGCCCGGTGCCATGGTGCAGATCAAGCACATCGAGAGCGGCGTGACCTACACCGCTGAAACCAATTTTGCGGGCTATGCCATCTTTGACAACATCAAGCCCGGTGCTTACGAGATCAAGGAGATCACCGCGCCCACCGGCTGGCTGAAGGACGACGCCACCTATACGGCTTCCGTGGCCACCGGCGAAACGACGACCTTTTCTCTCGTGAACAAGGAACTGCCCGGTCTGCGGATCATCAAGTATGACCGCAAGAACATGGTGGCAATGGCCAATGTCACCTTTGAAATTTTCCAAGACAGCGTTTCTCTCGGCAAATTCCGCACGGACGAGTTCGGTGAAATTCTGCTGACCAATGCTGCCCCCGGCACCTACCGTGCCGTGGAGGTGGATACCGGCAGCGATGGGCATATCCTCGACACTACGCCGCAGGAGGTGGAGCTGTCTGCCGGCGACGGCATCAAGGAGCTGCTGTTCTTCAATGATGTGAAGCCCGGTATGCGGCTCATCAAGGTAGACAGCACCGATCCCAGCAAGGTGATCCCCAACGCAGTTTTTGAAATTAAGTCCGTGGCTGGTGACTACGGCCCCAAGGAATTTACCACCGACCAGAACGGCGAGATCGACCTTTCCAAGCTGCCCACTGGCGCGTATGTGGTGACGGAAAAAGCCTGTGAGGGCTATATCATCGACCAGGCCCAGCGTATCATCCAGCTTGACGCCAATGAGGACGCACAGTTCGTATTCACCAATACCATCAAGCCATCGTTGCAGATCATTAAGACCAGCGCAGACGGTAGCCGCCTGAAAAATGTACATTTCCGTATCGCCAAGATCGAGGACGGAACGCATTATCTTGACCGCACCACCAATGAACAGGGAGAGATTCTGATTGCCGATTTGGAGCCCGGCGTGTACTCCGTGCGGGAAACTGCCACGGATTCCTCTCACATTCTCGACCTGCGGGAGTATCACATGGAACTGTTCGCAGGCCGAACCAGCACTCTGACCATCGAAAACCAGAAGCGTCCCAACCTGACCGTCTACAAGCACGACGCCGACACCGGCGAGCCCATCGCAGATACCGTGTTTGAAGTCCGCGCCGCAGACGGGCATAGCGTCGATCAGATCAAAACGGACGGCGAGGGCAAGGCGGAGCTGAAGAATCTGCTGCCCGGTGTGTACGAAATAATTGAGAAATCCGTGCCGTCTCCGTATTTGCTGGACGCACCCAGTCAGCTTGTCACACTGTATCCCAACCGCGACCACACGGTTTATTTTGAAAACCATCAGAAGCCCGCGATGACCGTCAAAAAGGTAGACAGCGTGACCGGCGATCCCTTGCCGGGCGCGAAATTCCATGTTACCTACGCCAGCAACAATACCGGCAGCGGCGAGATCAATGACCTTGGCACCTACTACACCGGTGAGAACGGTCAGTTTCAGTTGACCGGCCTGCGGGACGGCTGGTACAAGGTAACGGAGCAGGAGCCGCCCACGGGGTACGCCATCAAGGAGGCCACGCAGGAGGTCTACATCAAGTCCGGCACCGGTAAAGTGCTGACCTTTGAAAACATTCCGCTTTCTGCCCTCGTCGTGTGGAAGTACGACAGCGTGACGGGTGCAGCGGTGCAGGGCGCTGTGTTTCAGGTGAAGTATCTGACCGGCACCTCCGGCACAGGCGGTACGGTTATCGGCACCTACAAGACCTCGGCCAACGGCAGCTTCACCGTGACGGGGCTGAAGGAAGGCTCTTACATCGTCGAGGAGCTTGCCAGTGACAGCAATCATGTCATCGACTCCGCACCGCACACGGTCTATATCAGCGGCAAGCAGCAGGATGTGGTGCAGCTCTATTTCGGCAACAGTCCCAAGGGCAGCCTGCTGGTGAAGAAGATCGACAGCGCGACCCATAAGCCCCTTTCCAATGTGGAATTTATGGTGACCACCGCAGACGGAACAGTGGTGGGCGACGCCAACGGCAAATATGTGACGGACAGCGCGGGTACTTTCACGATTACGGACATCACTCCCGGCACGACGCTGGTAGTAAAGGAAACCCGCGCAAGGGACGGCTATCTGCTGGACGACGCCCCGCAGACCGCAACCATCAAGGCAGGCCAGACCGTGACGCTGGAGTTCCGCAATCAGCCGCAGGGCTCCCTTATTATCAATAAGCTGTCCAGCGCGGATAAGAAAACGCCGCTGGAGGGTGTGCTGTTCCAAATCACCTATTCCGATGGTAGCTTCGTGGATAACGGCGCACTTTCCAGCAAGGGCTTGTACCGAACGGACAAAAACGGCCAGATCATTCTCAGCGGCATCACCGGAACGGTGGTTGTGACCGAGGTGGAAACCATCAAGGGGTATCGCATTGACGATGCCTCCCGCAGTCAGACCATCGAGGTCCGCGCCAACGATACGCAGCAGCTTTGGTTCTATAACGCCCCTACCTCCCGAATCCTGCTCCACAAGGTGGACAAGGCTACCGGCAAGGGGATTTACGGCGCAGTGTTCCTGCTTTACGACAGCAATCACAATCCCATCGGGGAGTATGTGACCGATCAGGACGGCTACATCTACGCCGACGAGGGACTGGCCGATGGCCGCTATTATCTGCGTGAGATCAAAGCGGCCCCCGGTTATGTGCTTGATCCTGAACTGAAAACGATCTATGTCCGTTACGGCTCTACCACAGAAATCGAGTGGAGCAATACCGCGGAGTGCGGCCAAATCCAGATCATCAAGAAATCCGCAGACGATAACGCCACCAATGGCCTGCCTGCCGGGACGCTGCTGGAGGGTGCGGTATTTGAAATCTATGACAAAGCTGGCAATGTGGTGGACACCATCAAATCGGACCGCAACGGACGCGCCGTTTCCAAAACGCTGCCGTTGTCCCGCTATACGGTCCGTGAGATCAAAGCGCCCGCAAATTACTCCATTAACCCCACAGTGATGACCGCCTATCTGGAATTCAACAGACAGATCGTCACCTTTGAAGTGCAGAATACCAGCGTTTCCACCGGCGTATCCATTAAGAAAACCGGCCCGGTGCAGGCTGTCCCCGGTCAGCCGATTCGCTACGTGTTCTCACAGATCAAGAACAGCTCCAACGTTGCCCTCGACTCCTTCTATTGGCGCGATCAGCTTCCCGCGCAGGTGACGCTGAGCAAAATCGTCACCGGCAGCTACAATCAGCCGCTTTCCTACAAGGTGGTCTATAAGACCAACCTCTCCGAGGATTACCGCACCTTGGCGGATAATCTCAGCACCAGCAAGGTTTATGTACTGGACGCCCGCCCTGCTGTCCTCGGCCTCGCGGCCAATGAGCGCGTTACCGAAGTCATGTTTGTGTTTGGAAATGTAAAGGCGGGCTTTGCGCAGGTGGAAACGCCGTACATCTACGCCACTGCTCGCAGTGGCCTTGCCAACAACTCCGGCATTGTGAATGTGGCGGATGTGGGCGGCCTTTACAACGGACAGTGGATTCAGGCAGTGTCCCGCTGGCTCACTACCGTCTATGCAAAGACAACGGTGAAGCTGCCCAAGACGGGGTACTAAGCCTTGCGGCAGAATGACTTTCGCAGCGCCGCCCCTGTGTGGGCGGCGCTTTCCCCATTGGTTCTCTGGCTGGCGGCAATCGCTGCCTATGCCTACGAGGACGGTATGAACCTCTTTCAATGGATGGGGCGTTTCAGCCAAGTGCTGGAGCGCCCCTTTGCCATCGGCTGGACGCCCTACACGCTGAAATATATGTTGGTGGGCTTGCTGCTCTACGGCTGCGGCATCGCACTTTACTGCTCCAGCCGGGAGAACCGGCGACCAGGCGAGGAGTACGGCAGCGCCAAATGGGGCAGTCCCAAGGAACTGAACCGGAAGTATATGGATCACCAGCACAAGGACGCCAACATTATTTTGACCCAGCGCGTCCGGTTGGGTATGGACGGCTATATCACCCAGCGCAACATGAATGTTCTGGTGGTGGGCGGCTCTGGCTCCGGCAAGACCCGCTTTTTCTGCAAACCCAATATTTACAGCGTGAATTGCTCCTATCTTATCACAGATCCCAAGGGGGAGCTGCTGCGCGCGGCAGGCGCTTTGTTGGCAGCGCAGGGCTATGAAGTCCGGGTGTTCAACCTGATCGACCCCAGCCAGTCCGATGGATACAACCCCTTTTCATACATTCACAGCGAAAAAGATGTGCTGACCCTCATTGATAACCTCATCAAAAATACCACGCCCCGCAACGCTTCCAGCAACGACCCCTTCTGGGAGAGTGCGACTCGTTCGCTGGCGGTAAGAAGTCAGCGGACAAACAACAAATACCGTTGTTTGGATAACTGGTAATTTGACAGGCGGAATGACGGGGTAACGCCCTGAAACGCCTGCCCTCGGTGGGCGTGCATCGGCTGCAAAGCCAGTGTACGAAGCCCCACGACAACGGCTGAGAGCAACCGTAGCCGCCGCCAACGGCGGCCGAAAGCGGTCTGGAGGCAGACTGTGTTGCCTATAGGCCAAGGGTCTACAAAATACCCATGGTTAGAATGTCTGCCCTGGCAGGCAGACTGACGAATCCGCGAATGTACGGGTCTATAAGAAGACCATATAGAAATGTATGGGTGCGTTCAAGCGCAGCCGGTGTGGTTTAGTAGAAATTTGCCCTACGAACGACCATGTTGTGTTACAGGCACATCCCAGCCGGCAGGCTCATAGCGGAGACCTAAAGGTATAGATGCACAGATAGAATTACCGGAACGAGGAAAGGCAGCGGCTTTCGCCAGGAAGAACCCGTCGAAGAACAATAAGCGGGTGAACCGCTGCTGAAAAGTAGTGATCGAACCGAAGAAGTCCCTGTAATGGGGATGGAGGAATGGTCACAAGTCGAATTGTGGAAACAGGCATTATTCAATC